>JACPDS010000050.1:1932-7136 GCA_016183885.1 Armatimonadota bacterium | reverse complement strand
TACGGTTTTTTCCCGTCAATTTGCCACAATGATTAATGCTGGATTAGCAATGGTGCGTTGTTTGGATATTCTTTCCGAACAAACAGAAGATAAAAAACTCCAACAAACTTTAATTTTAGTAAGAAAAGATGTAGAAGGAGGTTCAACATTATCCAATGCTTTAAGCAAATATCCTTTAGTATTCAGCACCTTATATGCCAGTATGATTAAAGCGGGAGAAATGGGAGGGGCGCTTGACGAGGTTTTAGATCGATTAGCCGGTTTTATGGAAAAAGATTTTAATTTAAAGAAAAAGGTAAAGTCAGCTCTTACTTATCCTACGGTAATTTTGATTATGGCTCTTGGCATCGTATTTTTCTTGGTTACTTATATTCTTCCTACTTTTGTAGATTTATTTCAGGGAATGAATTTAAAACTTCCTTTACCCACTCAAATTTTAATAGCTGTTACAAAAGGAGCCCGCAATCCTTTAGTTGTAATTCCATCTTTAATTATTATTGTGGGAGCGGCTATTGGAATGAATCTATACGGACAAACTCCAACCGGAAAAAGGCAATTTGATATGTTAAAAATAAGTGTTCCTGTTTTTGGGATTTTAAATAAAAAAGTTGCTATTTCACGATTTTGCAGAACTCTTGGGACTTTACTTTCTTCCGGCGTACCTATTATGCAATCTTTAGAGATTGTGGGAAAAGCTTCCGGCAATGAAGTTATTGCCTTAACGCTTAATAAAGTCAGGGAAAGCATTCGAGAGGGTGAAAGTATTGCCAGTCCTTTGGGATCAAGCGGACTTTTTCCTCCAATGGTTACTCAAATGGTAGCCGTAGGCGAAGAAACTGGAAATTTAGACGCTATGCTTGCAAAAATTGCCGACTTCTATGATACTGAGGTAGAATATTTATTATCTTCTCTTACCGCTATGCTTGAGCCGATTATGGTGGTAGCAATGGGAGGAATAGTTGGATTTATTGTTATTTCTGTATTTCTTCCTCTATATCAATTAATTGGAACATTACATTAATTTAAAAATTTATTTTTTAATTAAAAGGGGATATAATTAAAAAATTATTTCCTCTTTTTTAAAAATTATATTTAATTTTTAAAAATGCCAGAAGAAGATTTAGATTTTATTAAATACTATGAAAATAAAGATTCCCTCTTAAGAGATAAAATAGTCTGTAAATATATTCCCCTAGTTAATAGTTTGGTCAGTCATTTTTTCAAGGGATACAGTAATGCCCGTGAAGATTTATTGCAAACCGGCTATCTAGGATTAATTAAAGCTGTAGATAATTTTGATCTAAAAAAGAAGATAAAATTTTCTACTTATGCTACTCATTATATTCTTGGAGAAATTAGACATTTTTTAAGAGATAAACATGTTGAAATTCGCAAACCGCGTTCATTTTTAAAAAATCAACGCATAGCTTCTTTTTTTGTTGATAAATATTTACAAAAATATCAAAAATTCCCTACTTTTTTAGAAATTTCTAAATATTGTCATCTTAATCTTGAAGAAGTAAATGAAGTTTTTATGCTAAGCAGTATGTTTTTCAAAGAATCCGATAGAGAAGAAGGGAGTTTGATTGATAATATTCGCGATTATAATGAAAGTTTTAAGTTATCCGTTGAAGATCGTTTAACATTAATAGAAGCCCTTGAAAATTTAAAAATTGTAGAGCAAAAAGTTATTTATTTATTTTTTTATCAAGATTTAACTCAAACCCAAATTGGGAAGATGCTGGGGATTTCTCAAAGACAAGTTTCCCGATTTTTTAAAGGATCATTAGTTAAATTAAAAAATTTATTAAAACATGATCTTTTTTAAAAAATTTCCGCGCTATCCCCTATTTCGGTTGATTTATATTGAGAAAAAATGAAATTAAAATTCACCAGTTTATTTTATATCTTATCTTTAGGATTATTTTTAAGATTAATTACTTTAACCAATAACAGCTTTTGGGTTGACGAGGCTTTTAGTATTTTTGCGGCTAAATTAAGCTTAACAAATTTAGTTTTATTTATTAAAAATGTTGATGCCCACCCGCCTTTATATTATATAATTTTACATTTTTGGATAAAGTTTTTTGGAGAAAGTGAATTTTCAAGCCGCTTATTATCGACAATTATTGGGATTTTAGTAATTTACTTTCAATATTTATTAGGCGCAGAATTATTTAACCGCAAAATTGGATTAATCGGAGCCGGTTTAATAGCTATCTCTAGTAAAGTTATTCAATTTGACCAAGAAGCTAGAATGTATCCTTTATTTTTCTTATTAAGTTTAATTTCTTTTTTTTGTTTAAGTAAATTAATTTTTCAAAATAATAAAAAATACTGGATAAGGTTTATCTTGGCAAATATCTTAATGTTTTATGCCCATTATAATTCCATTTTAATTATAATCTCTCAAAATATATTAATTTTATTTTTTTATTATAAAAAAATAAGTATTAAAAAATGGCTCTTAAGTCAATTAATTTTAATTTTAACTATTCTTCCGGGCATACTTCTCTTTTTAAGCCAAATTCAAGGCAAGGCGGGCAAAATTTTAACCTCTCCAACATTAGAAGATTTTTTTTATTTTTTTTATACTTTAAATGGAGGGGAGAGTATTTATTTTCCAAATTTTTTAAGAATATTTATCGATATAATTTTTGGAGGTTTAATTGTTTATGTTATTTTAGAATTTAAATTTCTTAAAGAAAAAATTATTTTTTTATATTCTTATTTATTTTTCCCTTTATTTTTATCCCTGGGGATATCTATTTTTACTCCTATTCATATTTTTTCTTATCGTCATAGCAGTTTTATTTTTCCGGCTTATTTTTTAGTTTTAGGTTTAGGAATATTAAAATTATTTGAAAAAAAAAGAAAAATAATTTTAAACATAATTATAATTTTATTTTTTTTCTTGAATTTATTTTCTTTTTTAAATAATGGTTTTATTAAAATGTATCAAACCGCTGACTGGAAGGAAGCCGCTTTATTTTTAAAAAAGAATTTTTCTAATTATAAAACTTTGTTTATTCTGCAGCATTTTTATAGTTATCATGCTTTTAGTTATTATTCTCAAAATTTAAATAATTTATATTTTTTGAATATTTATAATCTTTACCCTAAATTAAAAGAAAATAAAATTTTCTTAGGAAAAGCATTTTTCAGAAAAAACAATTTTAAAATAAGTAAAGATGGAACGCTGGCGGAAATTGCTAAAAAATATCAATATATTTGTTTAATTCAAAATCAAGAATGGTATGAGGATCCTCGCCTATATCTAAAAGATTATTTAGATAAGCATTATTTTTATTTAGGTTATCAAGTTTTTTTAAATTATCAAAGAACCAAGATAATTCAAATTCATATCTATAAAACCTAAGAGAAATTTTTCCGCAAAAATATTGTTTTTTTAAGGATATTTAAAGAGAATATGAAAACAATAAAAATAAGCAAAAATGATTTTTTTAAGAATTTAAAGCATTAAGTTCTTTAATTTTTCGAGAAAAATCTGAAATAACTTTTTTAATTTTATTTTTTTCTTTACCTGTTACCACCGCTCCAATACCGATTCCGGAAGCGCCTATTTTTTTTAAATAAAAAAGATCTTCCAATTCAATTTTCCTTTGAGTGGGAATAATTAAAGGTAAATTAAGATTTTTTATTAAATGATAATAAAAAATTAAATCCCGAGCGTTTAATTTTTTGCCGTATTCTTCAGGCGGAATAATTGAACCTTCAATGGCATTAATTCCAATATCCTTTAAATAATGAGCAAAATTTAAAGGATATTGATTATCTAAGGCTGTCATTTTTCCCATTTTTAATTTAAACAAATAAGTCGGCAGATGATGAATAAAAATATCCCAAAAATCTATTCCCAATTCCTCCATCTCCAGCATTTCCTTGAAATTAGCTGTCACCTCTGCGCCCGGAACAATTCCTATGGGGATATTGACTGCCTTAAAAATCTTTAAAATTTTCTTTTTTTCTTTAGACCAACTTCCAAATAAAACATTGCTTGCCCGATGTTTAACATTTAAATGAACTTTAATCGCGTCCGCTCCGCAATTTTGGGCAATTTCAGCTAAATGGGGGTCATTTTCGGTTAAACTTACTAAAAGACAAAATTTGGAATTTAACTTCTTAAGGAATTTACTCACTTTAACTTAAATCTTTTTTAATTATTCCGTAAAACTCTTTATAAATTTTATAAACATCCACTTGAACTTGGGTAAAATATTCTTTTCCGTTAGTTAATTCCAAGCTAACTTCCAAGACCCAATTTAGCTGAAAAGTGTTCCAGAAATGAGTAAATGGGGCAATTTTAGGCAGATTAAAACCAAAAATTCCTTTAATTTCTTCCTGTTTTCTTTCTTTTAAAATAACTTCTTTCTTTTCAGACCAAACTAATTCCTGATAAGGAAAATATTTATAAATTGACGTAGCTAAAGCTCTGAGATTAAAAACAATCTTTTTAAGTTTTAAACTGGAGGAGTTAAAAACAAAATTTCCTTTCATCGTTTCATTAACAAAAAAATAGGATTTCTCTAAATAAGCCCTAAATTCAAAATCTTCTTCCTTAATTCCAAATTCAATTTCTTTTTGTTGATCCGGCAATTCTAAATTATAAGGAATAATAGTAATATTTACTTTCCCTAAAATATGCGGTTTAGTTGAAACCTCTAATCGGCAGGTTAAATAATATTGGCATTTAAAATCAGAACTTGCAAAAGAAGGTAAAATAGAAGGAGGAATTAGAAAACTAAATGGATATTCCCCCTGAGGGATAATTTCAGTTTCTTCTTTAGAAGCATATAAGGATTGTTCTATTTTAAGCAAAGGAATAATTAAGGAAAAAGCGATATTTTTAGCCCCAATCACTTCTTCCCCATGAAGAGTCAGGAAAAGATTTTTGGCGGGAATATCTGATTTTAAAATAACCTTTCCGGTTAACTCTTCTCCGGGCAAATAAATTTGACGAGGAAGATCGATTTCTAATCCTACGGTCATTGATATATCAATTCCTTTCTTTTATTTTTTTCATTTAATTTAAAAGAAATAACCTTAGAAACTCCCTGTTCTTCCATCGTTACTCCATAAATTTCGGCAGCGCTTTCCATAGTTAAACGATTATGAGTAATAATGATAAATTGGGAATACAGACTATATTCTTTTAAAAGTTTAATCATCTTTTCCAGATTAAA
>JACPDS010000050.1:0-1904 GCA_016183885.1 Armatimonadota bacterium | reverse complement strand
AATTTTAAGTAAAGTAAATAAAAAAGCTAAAGCGCTAAGAGCCTTTTCTCCTCCAGAAAGTAAAGATAAATTTTGAAGTCTTTTTCTGCCCGGCAATCGCACTATAATTTCTACTCCCGCTTCCAAGGGGTCTTTATCTTCTTCTAGAATTAATTGAGCTTCTCCTCCTCCAAAAATTTCTTTAAAAACTTCCGGAAAGATTTGGTTTACTTGTTTAAAAACATCCTGAAATTTGTTTGTACATTCTTGATCATATTCTTTGATTATCCTTATAAGAGAATTCTTGGCATTTTCTAAATCGATTAACTGCTGATTTAAAAAATCAGCTCTTTCTTTTAAATTATGATAATCTTCCTCTATTCCTAAATTTACCCCGCCAAAATTATTAATAAAGTTTTTTAAGGTTTGAATTTTTTTTTCTAAATTTTCAGGAACAATAAAATTAGATTCTATTTGCGGTAATATTCCCAACTGGCTTAATTTTGTTTTTAAATCGCGAATTTGATTTTCCAATTCAACTTTTTTTAACTCTAAATTATAAAATTTTCCTTGTATAATTTCTTTTTCTTTTTGAAAATTTTCTAAACATCTTTCTTTTTTTTCTATAGATAAAATTAAATTATTTTTCTCCTTTATTTTTTCTTCTTTAATCTTCTCTTTTTCTTTTAATTCTAATTTAACTTTTAAAATTAAGCGCTTGACGCTTTCATAATTTTTTTGATTTTCTATTTGTTTATTTTCTAAAATTTCTATCTGCCGCCTGATTTCTTTAATTTTAAGCTGTTCATTTTCCTGAGATTCTAGGAATATTTCCTTTTGTTCTTTAAGATCATTTTCTTTTTGTTTTAAAGTGGCAATTTTTATTTTAAATTCTTCTCTTTCTTTAATTAATTTATCTTTGGATTCCTTTTGTTCTTTAAAAACTAAAAAAGCGTCCTGCAAACTTTTAGCTTTTTCTTCTGAATTTAAAAGAAGTTTTTCAAAATCATTGCTTTGAGTTGAATCTTTTTTTAAGCCTTCTTTTAAATTATTAATATCTTGATTATTCTCTAAAATTTCTTTATTTAAAATGCTTAAATTTCGTTCCAATTCATTTATTTCTTTATCTAAATTTTCTAAATTAATTTTTAAATTTGATTCTTTTTTTCGCAGATATTCTTGTTCTTTTAAAGAATCATTTTCTTTATTTATTAAGATTATTCTTTCGTTCTCTAATTTCTTGACTTCTTCTTTAAGCTTATTTATTTCTTCTTTTAATTTTTTTTCTTCTTGATAAGAAAAGTCGTCTGATTCTTCTTTAATCTTGAGGAAGCCCCTTGAGTCTAAAATTTCTCCTTCTAAAGTAATAAATAAAATATCTTCTTGGCAGGGAAACCGCTCGATAATTGTAAAAGCGCTCTTTAAGTTTTTAAGAATCAAAATTTTCTCCAGCAGATACTTTAAAATCAAGGAATAGGGGCTGGAAGAAAAGTCAACCAGCTCATCGGCCCAGCCGATAATATCCGGATGTTTAATTTCAAAATTATGCGCTCGGGAGGGCAAATTCAAATTATTTAAAATCCAGAGATTAGCGGATTTTTTTTCTCCTTTAACTTTTTTAATTAAATCTAAGGCTTCTTCTTTAGAATTAATCACTAAATCGCTAAGATGTTCTTTAAGAAACTTCGTAAAAATTTTTTCTTGCCCATAAGGGAACTTTATTTTATTAAACAAAAGTTTTTCTTCTTCTAAAATATCTAAAAACTTTACTTTTAATTTAAAAAGATTGTTCTTTCCGACTATCTCTTCTTGAAAAATTTTAAGTTTATCTTCTAATGAAGCTAAATTACTTTTTATTAAATTATATTCTTGATAAACTTTATTTAATTTTTCTTCGCAAGAGACGATTTCTTTTTTTAATTCTT
>JACPDS010000049.1 GCA_016183885.1 Armatimonadota bacterium | reverse complement strand
ATTATGGAGAGAAAAAAATCGCTCCTTTTATCAGCCGCTTTAAACTTAAAGCTTTTGGAAGGCCGGATTTTGTAGATAAAAATAATCCTCTGGAAATAGATATTAAAGAAGCCCAGAAAGCTCTTAATTTTGCTTCATGTATTATTCAAAGTAAAATTTATGATTTAGTAATTTTAGATGAAGTTAATGTAGCTTTGGATTTTAAGTTAATTAAATTAAGCGATTTATTAAAGATTCTAGATGATAAGCCTGAAGAAGTGGAAGTGGTTTTAACCGGAAGAGCGGCTCATCGCGAAGTTATTAAGCGGGCTGATTTAGTTACCGAAATGAAGGAAATCAAGCATTATTATAAAGAAAATTTTTCAGCTCGGAAAGGAATTGAATATTAATTGTTTTTATTAGAATATTTAGCTAAAGGTATTTTAAGAAAATCCGGGATATCGATTTCTAAAGGGGGATTAGCGGAAAAATTAAATCAAGCTCAAAATATAGCTCAAAAGTTAAAATTTCCTTTAATTTTAAAAGCTCAAGTATTAAGCGGCGGGAGAGGAAAATTAGGAGCGATTAAAAAAGCCGATAATCTTATTTTATTAAAAGAAGAATTTTCCGCTTTGTTGGGGATGAAGTTAGCCGATGAAACGGTAAATAAGATTTTAATTGAAGAAGCCCAAAATATCCTCCAGGAATTTTATTTAAGTATAGTATTAGATCGAGTTTGCGCTAAATATTGTTTAATTTTTAGTCCTTCCGGGGGAATGGAAATCGAAGAGATTGCCGAAAAATTTCCTAAAAATTTATTTAAAGTTTATTTAGATCCTTTTTTAGGACTGCAGGATTATCAAATTAATCAAATTATTTTTAATTTTCACCTGCCCAATCAAATTCAGAAGCCTTTAAGAAAAATTATTTTAACTCTTAATCAAATTATTAAAGATTATGAGGCTGTTTTAGTGGAAATTAATCCTTTGGCTTTAATTAAAAATGGCAGTTTTATGGCTCTTGACGCTAAGATTGATTTAGATGAAAACGCTTTTTTCCGCCACTCTGAACTGCTGAAATTAAAAATAAAAGCCGAAAGCGATAAATTGGAAAGAAAAGCTCGGGAAAAAAATTTAGCTTATGTAAAATTAAACGGCGATATCGGGATTATAGGAAACGGGGCTGGATTAGTAATGGCTACTTTAGACGCGGTAAATATGGCTGGAGGGCATCCGGCTAATTTTTTAGATTTAGGAGGAGGAGCAAAAGAAGACTTGGTTAAAGAGGCTTTAGAATTAATTTTAAAAGACCGCAAGATAAAAGGAATATTTTTTAATATTTTTGGCGGAATTACCCGCTGTGATGAAGTAGCCCGGGGAATTATTAAAGCAAGCGGCATTTTAAAGATGAAAAAGCCAATCGTAATCAGACTTTCAGGAACAAATGAATCTTTAGGCAAAGAATTATTAAAAGAAGCCCATTTTTATCCGGTCGATACAATGTTTGAAGGAGCAAAGAAGATTGTGGAGCTGGTTAATTGTTAATAGATAAGATATAATAGGCAAGGGATAAGAAATTCTAAACACTAAATTTAAAGAAAGTATTTATTGGTTAAAGCTTATTGAGATTAAAGATGTTGAATTAGGAGAATAAGAGAGAATTTTTGATTAAAGAAAAAATTGTCGCCAAATTCTTGTAGGGGGCTGTCCAAAAAGGATAGCCGCTCTTGTAGGGGCTTGATTCATCAAGCCCCTACAATCAGCTTGCTGGCTTAAGCGGGCTCAATAAATTGAGCCCCTACAATCCTACCCCGCTTGTAGCGGGGCAATAAATTAAGTAAGATGTAGGGACTTTTTTTGGACTGCCCCCTACAAATCATTGCAAAATATCTCATTTGGCGATAGCTCAAATGACAGATTATCATCATTTGAAGACAACTCTAAGAAATAACAGAACTTATGAAAATATTTGGTTCAATATTAGAGAAATTAAAGTAGATTTTGATATTTGGATTTTGAGATTGTTTAGGATTTAGATATTAGAATTTAGGATTTTAAATATTATGGGCATATTAATTACTAAAGAAACAAAAGTTTTGGTCCAGGGAATTACCGGCAAAGAAGGTTCCTTTCATGCTCAAAGCATGCTTAAATACGGCACTAAGATTATAGCTGGAGTAACGCCGAATAAAGGCGGAGAAAAAATTTTTGGAATACCTGTTTTTAACACTGTTATGGAAGCTTGTTTATTTGCTAAAGTTGACGCTTCGATAATTTTTGTGCCGGCTTATTCCGCTCTGCAGGCTATTTTAGAAGCGCTGGAGCGCGAAATAAAATTAATTGTTTGTATTACCGAAGGAATTCCTCTTTTGGATATGATTAAAATAAAAGAAAAACTTAAACAAAGCAAATCTATTTTAATTGGTCCGAATTGTCCGGGAGTAATTACCGCAGGGGAAAGCAAAATAGGAATTATGCCGGGCGATATTTTTCAAAAAGGAAATATCGGGATAATTTCAAGAAGCGGAACTTTAACTTATGAAGTAGTAAGTCTTTTATCTAAAAATTCCTTAGGACAAAGTACTTGCGTAGGCATTGGAGGCGACCCGCTAATCGGAACATCTTTTTTAGAAGTTATAAAATTATTTGAAAAAGATTCTCAAACTGATTTAGTGGTCTTAATTGGAGAAATTGGAGGAACACAGGAAGAAGAAGCGGCGGAATATTTAGCTTCTTCCAATTTAAAGGCGCTAGCCTTTATTGCCGGAGCTACCGCTCCGGCTGGAAAAAGAATGGGGCATGCGGGAGCGATTATTTCTCAAGGAAAAGGCAAAGCGGAAAGCAAGATTGAAGCTTTTAAAAGATCTAAAGTGGCGGTTGCCAGAAATTTAATTGAGATTCCGGATTTAATAAAAAAATTAACAAAAAATTAAAGATATTTTAACATTTTGTTAACAAAAAAGCTTTTATTTTTAATATTTTTATGCTATAATGAAGAAAAATAAATTTTAAATTGGAGGTAAAAAATGGCTAATACTATTGGAGGAGGGCTTCCTCCTTTTAATATTCCTAGCGGATACAAGGAAAGTCCGCCAAAAAAACAAGATGAAGAAAGAATTAACCAAATTAAAGATAAATGCAAAGAATATGGTTTAAATATATCTGAAAACCCTGATCCTGATGAAGTTGCTGAAATAGAGGGAAAATTATTAAAATTTAATCAAATTGAAGCTGAACATCAAAAATATGGCATAAGCATACCAAAAGAAAAGTTTAAAGATTCTAAAGAAGTTGAGAAAATGGAAAAAGGCTTAGAAGTATTAAAGAGAGGCGGAATTACTCCTGAAAAATTAAATGAATTAAAAGAACAAATTGGAATTAAGGTAGATGATGCTGGAAAAGGAAGTTCTTCTTCTGCAAAATCAGCAGGTTCTGCTAAAAAATACGAAGGTTCCCGGCAAGCTGGATCTACAGCTAAAACTGCGAAAGAGGCGGCTAAAGTAGAACATGGATTTGGAACTACAGCCGGAGCTCTTGCGGCAAATAAAGCTTTATCTACTGGGGATGAAGGGCTTCACAAACAAACAATCCAACCACAAATAAGAGCTAAAGCCGGAGAATTAACCGGACAAAGAAATCAAATCTTAGGTAGTTTAAAAACTGATGAAAAAGAAAATCTTATCAGTAGTTTGAATGAGGGAACAGGAACAGCAGGCGCTTTTGGAGGCGCTTTTGGGCTTCCTCAAATGCTTGGTGGAGATGGTTCTATTATCCAGATGTCGGCAGGGTTGGGTTTGGCTGATCCGATGGCAGGAATGGGTAAATTAGGCAAAACTCAAATTACTGTTTCCAATGATGATTCAGGCGCCGGCCAGATTGATAAATATATCGGTAATTATGATAAAAAGATTTCTGAAAAATGACTGGTGACCACCCAAAATTAGGAGACCATCCTGATGCAAAACCTGTATTTGATATAGACTCTATCCAGCTTATAAAGGTCGTTAAGGAATTGGAAAATGGATTTAGTATGGCAGGTAAAAAAATTGATGGTGCACCAAAATTTCTCGTGGGGGGTGTTGTCAACCCCTTCTTTGAACCCTTTGAACTTGAATTGATAAAATTGGAAAAGAGAATTTAAGTGAATCTAATAAATGGCTTGACAATAGAGTTCAAAATGAAAATAATTGGATGGGGACAGTAGCATCATTAGCTTCCGCATTAGCGGCGGCTTCCGGAACTCCTGCCGCGGCGGCTATTGCCGCGGCTTTATCTGCCGCTCAAGCTATGTTACAGCAAGCTCAAAAGGAAAGAGAAGTAGCTGATCGCAATGCTAAAGAAAAAGCTAAAGAACAAAAAGATATTGAAGATTATAAGAAAATTCAGGTTCAACAGCAAAAATCCGCGCAAGCCCTTGCAAATATGAATGAAATTTCAGCTAGAAAAAATGCCCAAGAAATGGCGAAAATCCAAGAAAGTTCAACAAATTTATCAACTCAGGAAACTGAAAAAGATCGGCAAATTTCCGAGACTGAACAAAAAAGAGCTGAATTTTTAAATAAATGCCTTGAAGACAAGAAAACGTTATCAGAAAAAAGAGATGAAATTAATCAAAGAACTCAAGGGAAAGAAGCTGGAGGGGAAAAAGAAGGCCCGGGATCGGCTCAAGCCGTTAATGCTCCTCAAGCGGTTGGCGTAGAAGGAGCGGTGGGAATTTCTCGAAGCTCTGCTGAAAAAGGAGAAAAAGAAATAACAATTACTTTAAATTATGACCCGGAAAATTTAGACCGCGACGATCCTGATAATAAAGAAGATAATTCAAATTTTGGTCCTTTTGGTAAACCATTGGGATTAGGTTCTTCTATAGGCGGCGGGATTGCCGGAGGCGGAGGGACTTTAGGCATAGGCGGAAATAGATCTTTATTATTATAGATTTATTAAATTAAAAAATTTTAAAAAAGGAGAAAAATATGAGCGGAGAAATAAATGATAATCCAGGGGGATTAGTTGGTAAAACAAAAAATGAAAATCTTCTTATAGAACAGCTTGAAAAAATTAAGCAAGAGAATAAACCTTTTGAAAATGCCCAAAGAAGATTAAAAATGTATCTTGATAAATGGTTTGGCGTAAAAAATAAGAAATATTCTTTTTTAGAAGATCCATTAGGGAATAAAGGAATTGAAAATCAAAAAGAAGCAGATAAAATTCGCCAATATATAGATAAAGAAAAAGATAATATTCAAAGATTAGAAGAAGCGCAAATTAATTCTAAAAAAGATAAAAAATTAACTAAAAAAGAAGATTTTTAAGAATATCTTTTTTATAAAATTAATATCGAAAATAAAAAGTGTTAAATTATTTGCAATTTATTTTAAAACTAAGTAATTCTATAAATTTTACTTGACAAAAATAGCTTTATTATGTTATAGTGAATTTTGCTTTTCTTATTTGATAAATATTATTTTAAAAATTAAATAAAAATATTGAAAAATAAAGAGATTTTTAAAGTCTAAAAAATTGACTTTAAAAATTAGGTATGTTATAATTTATTCACAAGTAAGAATAAATATTTGATCTTTGAAAACTAAATAGTGAAATTTAAATGTGCGGGTTGAGATTCTGATAGAAATATCAGAATCTTTTAATCTCTAATTTTAGATTATTTTTTAGAGTCAGATTAAACTTTAAATTTTTAATGAGAGTTTGATCCTGGCTCAGGACTAACGCTGGCGGCGTGCCTAACACATGCAAGTCGTACGGAACTTAAGCCAGTAGTAATATTAGCTTAAGTTTAGTGGCAGACGGGTGAGTAATGCACAAATAACATGCCCCTGCGCTGGGGATAACTTGTCGAAAGATAAGCTAATACCGAATATACTTCCTGCAAGGCATCTTGCGGGAAGAAAAGCTTGAAAGAGCGCGCAGGGAGCGGTTTGTGTCCTATTAGCTAGT
>JACPDS010000048.1 GCA_016183885.1 Armatimonadota bacterium | reverse complement strand
GATAAAAAATATAAAAGAGATAATAATCTTATACTATTAAAATGGTAACTGCAAAGCTTTGTAAAATAATCGAAGATTGTAATTTAGAAGATATAGGCAAAAAATTAGAAAAATATGATAAAACCGAGACTGAAATTTCTGATGATGGTCATAAAGTTAATTTGCGTACAAATACCAAGGACATTACTCATGACAGGAAAAAAATTAGAGGTGTTATTTATGTAGATTATATAGCATGCAGAAAATACAGGGGTGAAAAAGAGTATTACCCAGCAAATGTCTTTTCTGAGTTTTATGTTAAAAAATATGGTGATTCATATTATGTATTTATTTTTGCTTGTCACATTAAGCCTTAATATTTTTATGATGGTAAATTTATTTTTAAACAAGGAATATTTTTATACATTAAATAAACTTATTGATTATTCAAGAAAAAATAGTTATAAGAAACCGGTATATGCATGGGATGAGGAGATTGCTTATTATCTCGGGTGTAAAGGCGTCAATCCAATTCAAAGCGCAAGTAAAGATATGGCTTTTTATGCCGATTATCTTGGAATAAACCAGGAGAACAGCTATACGGATATTTCAGGCGGAGAGATTGAATTTTATAAAAAGCAGTTTAATTCTGTCAAACTTTTAAGCTTATAAAAGAAAATTGCCGCACAATTTTGGAGATAACATGGGATGGGAGAAACGCAGGCGGAATTTATGAATGTAAATAGGGAAGGGGAAAGCATGAAGGCGTTTTATGCTCATTGCTTGAGGATGGAAGTTATAGGAGCAGCTGATTTAGAATGAAAAATCAAATAATTCTTAATGATTTAAATTACATATTTAAAAATTTTGACAAGAAAGAAAATTTTTACAATTCTTCTATTTTAATTACAGGCTGCGCAGGATTTCTAGGATTTTATTTTTTGCACTTTTTTTCTTATTTTTTTGAACAATTAAATATAAAATCTATAATAGGGCTTGATAATTTTAAATTAGGCAGACCGATATGGTTAGATAAATTACCTAATAGAAATAAAATAAAGATTCATTCTTTTGATATAGCAAAAGACAATTTGTCCAAAATTAAAAATGCCGATGAGGCTGATTTTGTAATACATATGGCATCTATAGCTTCTCCTTCATTCTATAGGATATATCCTTTGGAAACTTTAGACGCCAATGTCTGGGGATTAAGAAAATTATTAGATTATTATAAAAGAAAATCTTTAAAAGGATTTTTATTTTTTTCAAGCAGTGAAATTTTTGGCGATCCGTCCAGAGAAAATATTCCTACTCCGGAAGATTATAGAGGGAATGTGTCATGTTTGGGACCGCGGGCATGTTATGATGAAGCAAAAAGATTCGGGGAAACTTTGTGCTATGTTTTTTCTAAACAGTTTGGCTCTCCTATTGTGATAGTTCGGCCATTTAACAATTATGGTCCCGGAATGAAACTGGAAGATAAAAGGGTGCCTGCGGATTTTGCAAAAGCGGTGTTTGAAAATAAAGATTTAGTTATTCACTCAGACGGCGCGCCAAGGAGAACTTTTTGCTATATAGCGGATGCGTTTTTGGGCTATTTAAAGGCTCTTGCTTATGGAAGTTTTGAATACTTTAATATCGGCGCAAGCAAGCCAGAGTTGTCAATAAAAGAACTTGCTGAAATTTATCTGGAAAACGGCAGAAAAATCGCGGGATATACCGGTTCTATAAAGTTTAAGAAATCTCTAGATAAAGAATATCTAACCGACAATCCGCAAAGAAGATGCCCTGATATAACAAAGGCAAAAAATTTACTTAACTATAATCCTGCCATAGGGATAAATGAAGGCGTTAGAAGATTTCTTGAGTTTGTCAAAATTAGCGGAGGAGAATTATGATTGGAGTGATCGGATTGGGCTTTGTTGGATTGACAACCGCCCTTGGTTTTAGCGCTAAAGGCTATAAAGTTTATGGCTTTGATCTTGACATGGAAAAACTTCGCTTGCTAAGGAGCGGAAAGATATATTTTTATGAACCATATCTAGAAAATATTTTAAAAGAAAATATAAATAAAAATTTTTATCCCGTTAGCTCCATTAAAGATTTTATTAACGATGTAAAAATAATATTTTTCTGTGTCGGAACGCCTGCGCTCTCAGATGGAGGAGCGGACCTGAAATATATATTAAAAGCCTTAGAAGATACATTAAAAGAAATGAAAAGAGCTGATTTTAAAGTGTTGGTCATAAAATCCACTATTCCTCCGTCAAGCGCTAAAGAAAGGATAAAGCCGTTTATCGAAGAGCTGGGATTCAATGCGGGCGTCGATGTCGGAATTGCAAATAATCCTGAATTTTTGCGGGAAGGTTATGCATGGGAAGATTTTATACATCCTGATAGAATAGTAGTGGGATATGAAGATGAGAAATCTATTTTGATTCTGGAAGAACTTTACAAACCTTTTAACGCTCCGCTTTTCAAAGTATCATTAAATACCGCTGAATTTATAAAATATCTTTCAAACACTTTATTAGCCGCTATGATAAGTTTTTCTAACGAGATGTCAATGGTTGCGGATGCAATAGGAGATATTGACATATCAAATGCGTTTAAAATACTGCACAATGATAAAAGATGGCGCGGAACTCCCGCCAATATGACATCTTATGTGTATCCCGGCTGTGGATTTGGAGGCTATTGTCTTCCCAAGGACACAGAGGCTTTATATTTTCAATCAAAATTTAATGGTTATGAACCTATGTTAATAAAAGAAGTTTTAAAAGTTAATAGCAAAATAAAAGAATTTGTGGTTAATAAAATTACAAATACTCTTTGCAGGGATGATTATATAGGGATTCTTGGTTTGTCTTTTAAACCTAATTCCGATGATGTTCGAGAAACGCCGTCAAAAGATATAATAAAGATGTTTCTAGAGAGAGGATTTAAGAAAATTATTGCTTATGACAGAATTGCTCAAGAAAAATTTAAGGAAGCATATAAACTTCCAATAGAATACGGCGGCAATATAAAAGAAGTTGCCGATAAAGCAGATAATATTCTTATACTTACCGCCTGGGATGAATTTAAGAAAGATAAGAATTTGCTTATTAACAAAAATGTTTTCGATTTTAGATATTTTTGGTAATATTTTTTTGGGGTAAGATCAGTTTTGTTATTTAACCCTTTAAATTTTAGTTATTTT
>JACPDS010000044.1 GCA_016183885.1 Armatimonadota bacterium | reverse complement strand
CTTTTTTCTACACTGGTAACTTCTGCAGGCACGCAAATTATTACCGTTGGGCGAAAAAATAGACGATTTCCGCAAACTTTATTAATAAAGTATTTTAACATTGCTTCGGTTACTTCGTAATCGGCGATTACGCCGTCTCTTAACGGCCTTATAGCTACAATGTTTGCCGGTGTTCTCCCAAGCATTTGACGGGCTTGTTCTCCCACGGCTAAGATTTTATTATTGACTTTATTTATGGCTACTACAGAGGGTTCTTTTAAGACAATTCCCTTTCCTTTGATATGAACTAAAACAGTAGCTGTTCCCAGATCAATTCCAATATGCAATTTAGATCCTCCTGATTTCTGCTCCCAGAGAATTTAATTTTTTTTCTATTTGTTCATAACCTCGATCGATGAATTCTATATTTGATATTTCACTTTCTCCTTGAGCTGATAGCGCGGCTAAAACTAAAGCCGCTCCGGCTCTAATATCAGGCGCTTCCACCGGCGCGCCGGTGAGACTTTCCACTCCCGTAATTAAGACATGCTTATTTTTAACTAAAATATTCGCTCCCATTCGGCGCAATTCGTCTATATAATTAAATCTGGCATCAAAGATTGTTTCTTCTATAATACTTGTTCCTTTGGCCAGTGTCAAGACAGTGGTTAAAAGAGGCTGAAGATCGGTAGGAAATCCGGGATAAGGCATAGTGGTAACTTCTAAAGGCAGAATTGGATTTTGAAATTTTAAACTAATGCTGTCATCTCCTCTTTCAATTTTTTGATTGGCCGCTTCTAAATTTTTTAAAAGAGCTTCTAAGAACTTAGGATCAATTGAGTTGATTTTTATTTCTCCCCGGGTTATTAAAGCCGCTAAAAGATAGGTGCCTGCTTCGATGCGATCGGAAATAATTTTATAACTTTCAATGGGTGGATGAAGTTCGGGCACACCTTCAATTTTCATTTCCGGAGTTCCAATTCCGTAGATTTTAGACCCGCATTGTTTAAGGAAATTAGCTAGATCGACTACTTCTGGTTCTAAAGCTGCATTTTCTATAATAGTTGTTCCTGAAGCTAATACCGCAGCCATAAGAGCATTTTTAGTCGCTCCTACGCTGATTTTTTTAAAATATATTTTATTTCCTTTTATTTTCTTCGCGCGGGTTTTTAGCAGTCCATGTTCTAAAACAACGCTTGCTCCTAATGCTCTAAAAGCATCTATATGCAAATTAACCGCTCTGCCGCCAATTACACATCCTCCGGGCAAAGGAACCTGAGCTTCTTTAAATCTAGATAGAAGCGGTCCTGCAATATCAAAAGAGGCATGAATTTTTTTTACTAATTCATAAGGAGCCTTGGCGGTATTAACAGAAGCTGCATTAATAATCATTTCATCTTGAAAGGTTTCTATTTTAGCTCCCAGCGCTTCCAATAGATTGATCATCACCTTAACATCGGAAATATCAGGAATCCTTTTAAGCTGAACTTCTCCTTTAACTAATAAACAAGCCGCAATAATTGGCAAAGCGGCATTTTTAGCTCCATTAATTTTAAGTTCCCCTTTAAGTTTTTTAGCGCCGCGAATGATAAATTTAGCCAATTTTTTTCCTTGTTTAAATTTTTTTTGCAAAATCCACTAAAATTAAAACTTTATTTTTATTTACTTTCAGGAATCCTTCGCTAATATTCATTCTAGTTTCTTTAAATTCTCCGCGCAGGATTAATTTACCTGAAATAAGTAAAATAAAAGCTGGAGCATGATTAGCTAAAATTCCTAAAACTCCCTCTTGACTTGGAATTTCTAAATAATTAATTTCACCCTGGAATTTAACTGTTTGAGGAGTGATTATTTCTACAAAAAAATTTCTCATAAAATTATTTTTATTTTATACCCATCTTTTCAGCTTGATTAAGCGCTTCTTCAATTCCTCCAACCATATAAAAAGCCTGTTCGGGAAGATGATCCAAATTTCCCGATACCACTTCTTTAAAGCCTCTGATTGTGTCTTTTAAAGGCACATATTTTCCGGGTCTTCCTGTAAAAGTTTCTGCCACAAAAAATGGCTGGGAAAGAAATTTTTGCAGACGTCTAGCTCGTCCAACAATAATTCGATCTTCTTCTGAAAGCTCTTCTACTCCTAAAATAGCAATAATATCCTGGAGATCTTTATATCTTTGTAAAATTTCTTGAACGCGTCTAGCCACAGAATAATGCTCATCCCCAATAAAGCGCGGTTCTAAGATTCTTGATGTAGAAGCTAAAGGATCTACCGCGGGATAAATTCCTTGTTCTACAATTGCCCGAGAAAGCACATTGGTAGCGTCTAGATGAGTAAAAGTAGTCGCTACGGCAGGATCGGTAATATCATCGGCTGGAACATAAACAGCTTGGACAGCCGTAATTGAACCTTTAGAAGTAGAAGTTATTCTTTCCTCTAGAAGTCCCATTTCTGTAGATAAAGTAGGTTGATAACCTACAGCTGAAGGCATTCTGCCTAAAAGCGCCGATACTTCGCAGCCGGCTAAAACAAATCTAAAAATATTATCAATAAATAATAATACATCCTGTCCTTCCTCGTCTCGAAAATATTCTGCCATAGTAATACCCGTTAAACCTATTCTAAATCTTACTCCAGGGGGTTCATCCATCTGTCCAAAAACTAAAGCGGTTCGATTAATTACTCCGGAATGCTGCATTTCCAGATAAAGATCATTTCCTTCTCTAGTTCTTTCGCCTACACCGGCAAAAACTGAATAACCTCCATGTTCTGTGGCAATATTTCTAATTAATTCTTGAATAATTACTGTTTTTCCCACTCCCGCTCCTCCAAAAAGACCGGTTTTTCCTCCTTTGGAATAGGGAGCCAACAAATCAATTACTTTAATTCCGGTTTCGAATAAATTGGTGGTGGGTTCTTGCTGCTCTAAATTAGGAGCGTCGCGATGCAGGGGATAATAAAGTGAAGTTTCTATTTTTCCTTTTTTATCAATTGGATGTCCTAATACATTAAAAATTCGCCCTAAAGTCTGAGTTCCTACAGGAATCATAATTGAAGAACCTGTATCTTTTGCTTCCATCCCCCTGTATAAACCATCGGTAATTCCAAGAGCTAAACATCTTACTTGATTATTCCCTAACTCGCTTTGAACTTCTAAATATAAATCTTCGTTTTGATCTTCCCTTTTAATAGTTACGGCATTATAAATTTTTGGGAGTTCTTCAGATGAAAATTCTATATCCACTACAGAACCAATTACTTGAACTATTTTTCCAATTCCCATAATAAACCTCCTTCTAAATAAATTATAAGCACTAAATACTAAATTCTAAACAAATCCAAAGTTCTAAATCCTCCCTGAAAGAACTAAACAATTTTGAATTTTGAATATTTGGATTTAGATATTGTTTAGAATTTAGATATTAGAATTTAGGATTTTTTATTCCACTCCTTCTAAATAAATTAAATTATTCATAATTTTTTAATATTTAATTTTATTTGCTTAATGCTTTGGCTCCACTAGATACCTCGATAATTTCCCGAGTAATGGCTTCTTGTCTTAATCTAAAAAATTGCAAAGTTAAACTTTGAGAGTATTTTTCAGCGTTATCTGTGGCATTAGTCATAGCTTTTAATCGAGCCGCTAATTCTGAAGATTTAGCTTCCAGTAAAATTTGATAAAAAGCTGTTTCTAAATACTTAGGAAGGATAAATTTTAAAATTTCATCAGGCGGCGGTTCAAAAATTATATAACCGCTGGACTTTTTATTTTCAGTTTTAGGAAAAGGCAGAATTTTTTCAATTTCTGTTTTTTGAATTAAAGCCGAAACTGCTTTAGTATAAATTACTTTTACCTCGTCAACTTTTTTATTGATAAACCAATCAGAAGCAATTTTAGAAATTTCTTTAGCTAAAGAATATTCTGTTTTCCAATTAGCAATTTCTTTTTCAGCCTTGATTTTACGTTTATTAAAAAAACGTATTCCTTTAATGCCTAAAATTAAAAATAAAGCTTTAGGATTATTTTTGATAAACTGCAAAGTTAAACGTAAAAGATTATGATTATAAGAGCCGCATAATCCTTTATCGGCGCTTACTAAAATTAAACCGCTGGTTTTGACAGTTCTTTCTTCAATTAAAGGGTGATGAATCTCTGTAAGTTCGCTTAAAAGCTGGCTTATTAATTCTTTTAATTTATAAGCGTAAGGTTTAGAAGATTTAAGAGCGGTTTCGGCTTTTTTTATTCTAGCCGCCGCTACCATTTTCATGGCTTTGGTAATTTGCTGAATATTGCGCACGCTTTTAATTTTACGTTTAATTTCTCTTAAACTGCTCATAACTTTATAATTAAGAATTAAGAATTATTTTTCGCCTTTTTGAAAATTTTCAAAGGCTTTTTTGATTAATTCAGTTATATCTTCGTTTAAAGTTTTTTTCTCTTTAAGCAAAATTCCTATATTAGGATAATTTGTTTTTAAAAATCGAAGAAATTTTTCTTCGAGATCTTCAATTTCTAAAGGATTAAGTTCATCTAAATAACCATTTACCGCTAAATAAATTACAATTATTTGATATTCTATGCCCATGGGTTTAAATTGTTTTTGTTTTAAAATTTGAACGATTCTTTCTCCCCGAGTTAACTGATCACGGCTGGCTTTATCTAATTCTTCCGAGCTAAACTTGGTAAAAGCCGCTAATTCTCTATATTGAGCTAAATCTAAACGCAGAGGTCCGGCTACCTGCTTCATGGCTTTTATCTGAGCCGCTCCGCCTACTCGTGAAACTGAAAGTCCTACATCAACGGCTGGTCTTATGCCTTGATAAAATAAATCTGTGTCAAGATATATTTGCCCATCGGTGATAGAAATTAAATTAGTGGGAATATAAGCCGAAACATCTCCCAGTTGAGTTTCAATAATAGGTAAAGCGGTTAAAGACCCTCCTCCTAATTCTACGGATAATTTGCTGGAACGTTCCAATAATCTGGAATGTAAATAAAAAACATCTCCCGGATAAGCTTCTCTTCCCGGAGGACGGCGCAAAAGCAGGGAAATTTCACGGTAAGCTTTGGCATGTTTGGTTAAATCGTCATAAATTATTAAAACGTCTTTTCCTTTTTTCATAAAATATTCTCCCATCGCACAGCCGGCATAAGGAGCGACATAAAGCATGGAAGGCGGTTCATTGGCTCCCGCCGCCACTACAATAGTATATTTCATAGAATCATTTTTTTCTAAAGTGTCGATTACCGAGGCGATATTATTATTTTTTTGCCCGATGGCTACATAAATACAAATTACATTTTCTTCTTTTTGATTAACAATCGCATCAACGCAAATAGCGGTTTTTCCTGTTTGGCGATCTCCGATGATTAATTCTCTCTGTCCTCGTCCGATAGGTATTAAAGCGTCAATAGCTTTTAAGCCTGTTTGCAAAGGTTGGTTTACCGGCTGACGTTCAACTACATTGGGCGCTAAAGATTCAATCGGTTTAAAAGCATTGGTTAAAATTGTTCCTTTTCCGTCAATAGGCTGTCCTAAAGAATTTACCGCTCTTCCCAACATAGCTTCTCCAACAGGCACTTCAACTATACGGCCGGTGCGTTTAACTAAATCTCCTTCTTTAATTTCTATATCTTTGCCTAAAATTACGCAGCCAATGCTGTCTTCTTCTAAGTTAAAAACAATCCCATAGATTCCTTTGGGAAATTCTAAAAGTTCTCCGGCTTTTGCTTCAGTTAATCCATAAATGGTGGCAATATTATCTCCTACCTGAATCACTGTTCCAAAATTAACTTCTTCTAATTTTACTTGATAATTTTCAATTTCTTTTTTTAAAACATCGGCAATTTCTTCAGGCTTAAGCATTTTTTCCCTCCCTAAAATTAGTGATTAGTTATTAGTGAATAGTGAATAAAATTTTCCAATTTTTGTTTTGTTGTCTATTCACTATCTACTATTCACTTATTAATGAGTCATTTTTTCTTTTAAAAAATTTAAATGATATTTGAAACTTCCATCGATTAATTTATCCTGGATTTTTATTTTTATCCCCCCGATTAAATCTGGATCGATTCTAAGGTTGATTTGGATAGTTTTATGGTAAATTTTTTCCAAAGTTTCTTTAATTTTATTTAATAATTCATCTTGCGGAGAAAAAGGTAAATATACTTCAGGAGAAATTATTCCTTTTTTGCTTTCGGTTAATTTTTTAAATTCTAAAATTATATTTTCTAAATAATTTTCTCTTCTCTTATCAATAATTAAATAAATAAAATTATGTAAAAATAAGGGGAATTCAGGAAATATTTTTTTTATAATTTCTTTTTTAATTGTTTTAGAAATAGGGGATAAGAGAAAGTTTTTAAAAATTTTACTTTGAGTTAATAAATTTTCAAGCAGAATTAAATAATTTTTAAATTCTGTTAAACTATCTTTTTCTGAAGCCAGCATAAAAAGAGCTTCTGAATAACGTTTAGAAATTGCGGAGATTAACATTCTTTATTGGCCCTCTTAAGGATGTTTTCTACTAATTCTTGATGAGTTTTAAGGTTAAGATTTTCATTTAAAATTTTTTCCGCCATTGCTACCGCTAAAACAGCTACTTGAGATTTTAATTTTTGAAAGATTTCTCGTTCTTGAAGCTTAAGCGCACTTTGAGCGCTTTCAGTTAAATATTTAGCTTCTTTTTTAGCTTCATTAATTATTTCAGACTTTACTTTTTCTCCGTCCTCCGCCGCTTTTTTGATTAAATTTTGAGCTTCTTTTTTAAGCTCTTTTAATTTTTCTTCATAATCTTCTTTTAAGCTTTGAGCTTGGATATTTAAGCCTTCCGCTTCGTCTAAAGTATTTTTAATTTGACCTTCTCTTTCTTTAATGGCTGAGGTTAAAGGTTTATATAAAAAAATATTTAAAAAGAAAAATAAAATACAAAAGTTAAATACTTGAACAATAGTGGTATAACCTATTTCTAACACTTTTCCCCCTATAAGTATATAATTAAGAATTAAAAGGGCTTGAGTAATTTTTTATTCTTCAGGCAAAAGTCATCGGGCCGACGGACTTAACCTGCAAAAAATTCTTAAAAAGATTATTTCACGTGTCCCATAATCATAAAGCTGATTACTAAAGCATAAATACAAAGGGATTCTATGAAAGCCAAACCAATTAATAAAGTGGTTCTAATTGTGGAAGATGCTTCAGGATTTCTTCCAATCGCTTCCATAGCTTTAGAAATAGCATTTCCTTGCCCTAAACCAGTTCCAATTGTGCCGAGTCCAATGGCAATGGCGGCGCTGATTAAAGCCATTACAGATGCCTCCATTTTTTCTCACCTCCTCTCTGTGTCCATTTAAATTATCAATCTTTTTATTCTTACTTTTAATTTTATTTTAATCACTTCTATTCACTATTAGCTATTCACTATTCACTAGATTTATCAATGTTCTTCAGCTACCGCATGGGCGATATAAGATAAAGTTAAAACCGCAAAAATTAAAGCCTGAATAAATCCGGTTAAAGCTCCAATAATCATTACAAAAGCTGAACTAGCCCAGATAATCGGAGTGGTAACGGCGCTGACAAAATCAAGCTTGGCAACCATAAAAAGCAATCCTAATAAAATAGAAACCGCTAAATGTTCTCCCATAATATTACCCATTAAACGAATGGAGAGAGAAATTACCCGGGCAAATTCCTCAATAATATTTAAAATAAAAAATAATAAACATAAAAATGGAACCATTAAGTATTTTAATACTCCTTCTAAAGAATTCCATAAAGCCGGGGTAGGCTGAAAAAAATGACTAAACCACTTCCAAAATCCTTTAATTATGAAAATCAAGAAGTTTTTTAATCCCTTGGGCTTCCCTTGATGATGAGCTAAAATTAAATAAGAAGATTTAATTCCAAAATAATTAAAAGACAGAAAAGAAACTATGGCTAAAGCTAAAGTGGTATTAATATCTCTGGTAGGGGGGATAAAACCCGGGATTAAGCCCAGCCAGTTAGAAACTAAAACAAATAAAAAGATTGTCATAACTAGAGGGATATATTCTTTAGAGTCTTTACCAATCATTCCTTCGGCTAAGTTGTTTAAATAATCATAGATAATTTCAAAAACTCCCTGAAAGCCCAAGGGAATAATCTTAAATTTTTTGCTTGCAAGCCAGCTTAAAAATATTAAAAATAAAATTAAACCCCAGCTGTAAAGCAAGGTGTCTAAGTGCAATTTAAAACCCAAAATTTCTTTAGTATAAAATTCTATAGCGTGCAAATTTTATTTAACCTCTTTTAATAAAATAAATTTAATTAAAATTTGAGAAAAAATTAAACCAATCGATAAGCCAATCAGGTCTATTTTAAGAATAAAGAAAATAAAAATTATTCCTAAAAAACTTAGCTTTATAAATCCTAAGTGTAAATAGAAATTTTTTTTTCTTAAAAAGACATTTTTTAAAAAATATCTTAAAGTTAAAAAATTAGCTATTCCTAAACCCGCGCCTAATAAAATAAAATTAATTTTATTTAAAAAAAGGCTTAAGCAGCTGATATGCTCCATATGCTCCTAAAATTACTCCTAAAAAAATAAAAAATAACAAAAAAAAACATTTTGATATTTCTCGCTTAAAAAACTTCCTGCTTTAAATCCTAAATATATGGCTGTAATCATTGTAACTCCTAAAGAAGTTACCAGAGCTAAACTTTTAACAAATTCTAAATTATTTTTATTTTTACCTTTATCATGATCGCGCAAATGATTGATTTTTTCTTTAATTTTTTCTGGATTTATTTTTTCTTCTTTCATCCTTTAAATTCCTTTGGGGGATAATGCTTTATTTTTAAAAAATATAAAATTGCCTGAACAATTCGCAATGCGGCTTTTCCATCCCCATAAGGATTTATAGTTTTAGCCATTTTTTGATATTCTCTTTCATTTTTTAATAATTGCTCAGCGATTTTATAAATTTTTGAGCTTTTGACTCCGGCTAATTTAGCCGCTCCAGCTTGAACTCCTTCCGGACGTTCGGTGGTTTTTCTTAAAACTAAAACCGGTTTGCCAAATGAAGGAGCTTCTTCCTGGATTCCCCCTGAATCGGTCATAATAAAATAAGATTTTTTCATAAAGTGAATTAAATCTGGATAATCTAAAGGCTCAAGCAAATGAATTTGGGCTGAATTAACCAATTTTTTAAATATAACCTCTCTTACTTTAGGATTTTTATGCACGCTAAAAATTATTTCTACATCTGTGAAATTTTTTACTATCTTCTTTAAGGTTTTACAAAATTCCTCCAGGGGTTTTCCAAAATTTTCTCTTCTGTGAGTTTCCACGAGGATTATGCGTTTATTTTTAAGTTTATTAAGCAGTTGAGGAGCGGATTTTATATTTTTGGAAATATGAAGCATAGCGTCGATGACTGTATTTCCGGTTAAAAAAATATTTTTAGGAGATATTCCATTTAAAAGTAAATTATTTTTTGCCCAATAAGTTGGAGCAAAATGCAGAGAAGAAATTACGCTGATTAAACGGCGGTTCATTTCTTCAGGAAAAGGATTATAAATTAAAGGGGTGCGCAAGCCCGCTTCAATATGCCCTACAGGAATTTGATGATAAAAAGCCGATAAGGCTGAAGCAAAAGCGCTTGTTGTGTCGCCTTGCACCAAAACTAAGTCGGGTTTTTCTTTTAGAAAAATTTCATTTAAACCTTTTAAGGTTTTTTTAGTGATTTCAAATAAAGTTTGGTTAGCTTCCATAATATTTAAATCGTAGCGGGGACTTAAAGAAAATAAATTTAAGACTTGATCAAGCATTTCTCTATGCTGGGCAGTTACAATTATTTTAGATTCAAAGTATTTTTTTTCTTCTTTTAAGATTTTTAAGACTGGAGCCATTTTGATAGCTTCCGGTCTTGTTCCAAAAATACTCATTATTTTTAATCTTTGCATATTTCTTTATTTTTCTATATCTTTTATTTTTAATCCTGCGATAAGTTAATTTATTAAAAAAAGGAATAGGACATTTTCTTATTCTTTTTATTTTAGCGACGATTTTTTTCTTTCCAGTTCTTTTTTTAGGCAAAGCCTTTTTTATAGATGACATAGAGAGATATTTTTATCCTCTAAGAAATTTAATGTTTCAAATGGGACAGGATAAAAGTATTTTTCTTTGGAATCCTTATTTTTTTAGCGGCACTACGCTTATTGGCAATGTGGAATCAGCCTTATTTTATCCTTTGAATTGGATATTTTTTTTTATAAAGACCGAGAAAGCTATATCGATTTATATATATACACATTTTTTAATGGCCGGATTTTTTGCTTATCTTTATTTAAAAAATCTTGGCATGCGGAAAATTTCGTCTTTAATAGGAGGCATTCTTTATTCTTACAGCGGTTTTTTTGTCCTGCATATTATCCATTTAACTTTAATCGGGGTAGCGGCTTGGTTTCCGCTCACTCTGTTATTTTTGGATAAGTTTTTTAAAGAAAAATATTTTTATTATGTTGTTTTAGCCGGCTTGTCTTTTGGTTTGTCTTGTTTATGTTGTTCTCCTTTTATGATCTATCTGCATATACTGCTTATTATAATTTATTTTATTTTTCAAGTAAATTTTAAGAAGTTATTAGATCTTAATAATTTTAGGAATTTTAGCGCTTTTATAATAGTTTTTTTATTTGGTTTAAGTTTTTCCGCTATTCAAATAATTCCTATGTTTGAAAGTTCAAAATATTCTGTTAGAACGCAGGGCTTATTATATGACCTTGCTAAAATCGGGAGTCTGAACTTAAAAACATTGCTGATGTTTTTGATTCCGGATTACTTTGGTCATCCTATCTATAATCATTCGTATAAGGGAAGTTATTTTTTTTGGGAGGAATGTTATTATGTAGGGATATTTTCTATAATTTTGGCTGTATTGGGCATGCTTTTAAGCAGGAAGCCAAAGAATAATTTTTTTCTTTTTTTAGGAGCGGCATCTCTTATTATGGCTTTGGGGGAGAATACTCCTCTTTTCCCTTTTATGTATAAATATCTTCCTTATTTAAATTTTTTTAGAGTTCCGGCGCGTTTTGCTTTTTTTAGCATATTTTCAATAGTTTATTTTGCCAGTTTGGGAGTTGAAGTAGTTTTAGAAAGTTTAAATTCAAAAGACAATCAGAAAAAAATTTTAAAGATAATTACCGTTTTATTATTAGTTTTTTTAATTAGCCTGCCTTTTATTATTAAAGGAGCTTATTTTCCGCTTTCTTTGGGAGTTAT
>JACPDS010000041.1 GCA_016183885.1 Armatimonadota bacterium | reverse complement strand
ATTTATCAATATTTTGTTTTACCTCCAAACGTTCCGGATTATTATGCAAAATTAAACGATAAGCGCCCTCCAAAATATTCTGCCCTGAACGATAGTTTAAATTTAAGACTACTTTGTAAACATTGGAAAAATCTAAAGCAAAATTTAAAATATTGCTGATAGCCGCCCCGCGAAATTTATAAATACTTTGATCGTCATCTCCCACTACGGTAATATTTTGATGATCCCATGATAGTAATTTTACTAATTGATATTGGGCAAAATTAGTATCCTGAAATTCATCGATTAAAATAAATTTAAATTGTTTTTGATATTTTTTAAGAATAGAAGGAAATGTTCTAAAAAGTTTAAGGGTTAAATTGACTTGATCCCCAAAATCCAAAAAACCATATTTTGCCGTTAATCTTTGATAAAAATCATACAGATTAGCTAATTCTTTATAGCGTAAAGCTAAATCTAAAGAAATTTCACTTTTAGAATTTTTAAGCAATTCATCGCTATAATTTAGAAATTCTGCGGGCGTTATATCCTCGTCTTTAAGCCTGCTTATAAAATCAACGATAGTTTTCAGAGCTGAGGCGGGATTGCCAAGGGGACGATAAATTTCTAAAGGCAATTCAAATAAATGTTCTTTTAAAAATATAATCTGTTCAGTTTTAGCGAGCACTTTAAAATTAAAATCCAGTCCTAATTCTAAAGCATGCTGGCGCAAAACTCGATCCCCGAAAGAATGAAAAGTGCTGATTAAGACATCGTTATATCCATAAGGAGTAAGAATATCCACTCGTTCTTCCATTTCAAGGGCGGCTTTATCCGTAAAAGTTAAAGCTAAAATTTCCGAAGGTAAAGCTAACTTTTGAGAAATTAAATAAGCGATTCTGTGAGTTAATACTGTAGTTTTGCCTGTTCCAGCTCCGGCAATAATTAAAAGAGGGCCGTTTCCATGCTTAACAGCTTCTTTTTGCGATTCATTTAATCTTTCCAAGAGATTTATCTTCAACAACTTCTCCCCCCACAATAGTCATTACCACTTTAAGTTTATTAAGAACGCCTGGATGCAGCTTTAAAGGATTATAATTAAGCGCCGTTAAGTCGGCTGAATATCCTTTTTCCAATTTCCCTTTAATATTTTCTTCAAAAGAAAATTTTGCCGATTCTTTTGTGAACATATTTAAAGCCTGCCTAATAGAAACGCGCTCTTTAAAATTTGGATGATTAACCGCCGCTATTATCCCTAAAATAGGATTTATCGGGGTAACATCGCTGTCTGAACCTCCCGCTAAAGGGATATTATTATTAATAAAATTTTTAAACTGATTGGTTTTTAAGTATCTTTCTCCTAAACGGATATTATACATTTTTCCGATTCCTCCCCAAAAATGCTCAAAAGCCGGCTGGACGCTTAAATAAATATTGTTTTCTTTAATTTTTTTTATATCTTCATTTTTAGGAAGCTCGCAATGTTCAATTCGATGTCTTAAATCTTTAGGAATTTCATTTTGAACTTTTTCATATATTTTAACGACTTGATTAATAGCTCGATCTCCTATGGCATGCAAAGAAACTTGAAGATCGGCTTGATGCGCTCTTTTAACAAAATTATAGAGTTCTTCATCTTTAAAATATAATCTCCCAAAATTGCCCGGGTCATCTTGATAGCTGGAAGATATTGCCGCACTGCGGGAGCCGAAAGACCCATCCGCTAAAATACACCCTCCAATTCTTGGAAGCCCTAAACGTTTAACTAAATTCACTTGAGTAATTTGAGGATATAAGATCATTTTTATTTTAAAAAGTTTTAAATTTTCCAAAATAAATTCCCATGAGCCGAAAAGCTCGCCTCCTTCTAAAATATGCGCTGTGGTAACTCCCTGCGATAAAGCTAATTTCTCGGCTTCTTTTAAAGCTTTTAATTTTTCTCTTAGACTTAAATTATTAAAAACTTTCCTTCTAATCCAATTATTAGCCTCCGCGCGGAAAATCCCTAATTTACTTTCTTTTAAATTTAAAAATTTAGAAGGTATCTTAAAAGATTTTAAGACTAAAGAATTTACAATCGAGGTATGATAATCTATGCGTGAAATAAAAATTTTTATTTTTTTGCTTATTTTATCCAAATTAAAACAAGTGGGAAGTTTTCGCTCCTTAAAATTAGATTCATCTAAACCTTTGGCATAAAGCCATCCGGATTTAGGTAAATGAGAAGATAATTTTTCTAAAACTTTATTTAAACTTTTACAATCATAAAGATCAAGCGCCTTAAAATTAAGGCCGGTTTGCAAAAAATGAGTATGGGCGTCGATAAATCCGGGAATTAGCGTTAAACCTTTCAAATCAAAAATTTTCCCTTTAAAACTTCCCTTAAAGTTAACTCCATAATCTAAAATATATTTATCCTTAATAATTAAATAATCAATTTTCTTGTTGGTAT
>JACPDS010000043.1 GCA_016183885.1 Armatimonadota bacterium | reverse complement strand
AGCTTATCCAGCTTTAATGACAGCGGTAATTTTTATTTCTTTTAAAATAAAACCTTTAACATGGATGTTAGTATTAGCGGCGGCGCTTGGACAGGTGGACTTAATTGATACTTTAATGCATTTACATACTCCTTTGTTGATTTCTATTTTAAGAATCGCTAACGGTTTAATTTTTGGCTGGGTTATAGGGTTAATTTGGATTGGTTTTGTTTGGAAGATTGCAGTTAAATCTAGATTTTTTGGCTAGATGAGTTTATTAAAATATTGCTCAATTTGCAGGGGGCTGTTCAAAAAGGGCAGGGGTTTGTAGGGGCTCAATTTATTGAGCCCGCTTAAGCCAGCAAGCTGATAAAACTGTGGCTGTCTTAATTTGCAGGGGTTCAATTTATTGAACCCCTGCCTCCCTCAGCATCAAGGTTAATGAAGCGGGCTTGATGAATCAAGCCCCTACAGAGAAGGGCTTTAGGGAATGCAAAAGTTCAGAGAGTGCGCATATGTATAGAATTCAATCAATGAAAAATTTTTTTTTATTTATTTTAATATTCTTTTTTATATTTTTAAAAAATACTTATTCTGCGGAAGAAAAGAATTTTTCAATTGTTGATTGTTTAGTTTATGCACTTTCGAATAACCCGGCTATAAATTAAAACTTATTTTTTAAAAACAAAACAAACTGAATCGGCTTATTCACCTTCTTTAACCGCTGCGTCTGCTTATAAGCGCAGTAAAGTTCAAAATAATAATGCCGCGGATGATTATACAGATTCTTTAAGTTTTAACCAGCTTTTATATGATTTTAATAAAACTAATTATAATATCCAGATGGCTTATGAATCTTTAAGGCAGTCAGAATATAATCTTTATAATAAAACCCAAGATGTATTAATAGAAATAATTAATGCTTATTATGAAGTTTTAAAAAATATTCAACTGGTTAAAGCTAAAAAGAGCGATTTTATGCGGCTGGAGAAAACTCTTGAGCAAATAAAGGATTATTTCAAAGTAGGCCTTAAAGCCAAGATTGATTTTACCACCGCTTCGGTAAATTTAAGCCAAGCCAAATTAGAATTAATTAAAGCTGAAAATGACCTTAAAGTTTCTTATCAAAATTTATATAAAGCTATGGGAATTAAAGAAGATATAACTTTTAATTTAATTGAAATAAAAGAAACTGAAAAATATGCCCCTTCTTTAGCGCAAGCGCTTGAAAAGGGTTTTAAAGAAAGAAGGGATTTAAAGATTCTGGAATCCCAAATTAAATCCGCTTTAATAGAAATAAATTATAATCAAAGGGGAACTTATCCGGCTCTTAATGCTAATGGCTCTTATAGTTGGAATGGACAAAACTATCCCCTGCCTTATACTTGGAATATCGGCTTAAATTTTAATTGGATTTTTTTTGACAGGGGATTAACTAATTGGAAGATAAAAGAAGCAGAGGAAAATGTAAATGATTTAAAATCTCAATTAGAATCAAAGAAAAATGAGCTTAAAAAAGAAATTGCCGCTTATTACAGCGAAATAATGAAATATTTTGAATCCATTCAAATTAATCAAGAAAAGCTGGTTTTAGCCGCAGAAAATCTGGAATTAGCCGAAGAACGTTATAAAGTCGGGGTGGGTAATATCGTTGAGTTGACTAATGCCCAATCTGAATACATTAAAACTGAAGCTAATTCCGTAAACAGTCTTTATGATTATTTAAAGGCTAAAGCTTCCTTAGAAAAATCAACCGGGGTGGATTTAGCTTCTATATATATAAAAAATTGAGCGATGTAAATAATTACGTAAGGAAGAGAGAAAATTCTAAATTCTAATATCTAAATTTAACTTAAAGAATTCAGGAGCCAGAACCCAGAAGACAGAATAATTAGAAAAATATTCTGAATCCTGACTACTAGATTTGTTTAGGATTTATTTTATAGAGTTTTGCAATTTATTCACATATCTTGTATAAATTAAAAGGGATTTATTATGAACCACAGAGAACACAGAGGGATTTAAT
>JACPDS010000040.1 GCA_016183885.1 Armatimonadota bacterium | reverse complement strand
TTTAATTATTCTGTCTTCTGGATTCTGGCTCCTGAATTCTTTTTATTCATTTATTCATAATTTTTCGTCCAGCAGCTGTTCTCTAGGCGTATCTTTCCTAATTTTCGCCGGTACGCCATAAACCACTTTATATTCGGGAACATCTTTTGTAACCACAGAGCCGGCTCCCACAACCGCTTCTCTGCCTATAGTAACGCCGGGCAATAATACCGCATTTCCTCCGATTCTAGCCTTGCTTTTTATAAGAGCGCCTTTTCTATATTTAAAACGTTCTTCCGTTCTTCCCATAAAATTATCATTTGTTGTAGAAACAGTGGGAGCAATAAATACATAATTTTCAACTTCGCTCAAAGCGGTTAAATAAACTTCAGCCTGTAATTTTGTATATTCCCCAATCTTACATTGATTTTCTATGGTTACTCCTCTTCCAATTATAACATGATTTCCTATTTCACATTTTTCTCTAATAGAAGCCAGATCGGCAATAAATACCGCATTACTTATTTTTGTTCCTAAATATAAAACTACCATTGAACCAATGATTACGTCATTGCCAATGACTAAAGGAGGAAGTTTATCAATTAAATCTCCTTTTTTCTTTAAAGTGCTTGTTAAAGCCGCTTGAGGAGATACCCCGACAACACAATTATTTCCAATAATCACATTATTTCCGATTATTGTTTCAGGATAAATAGTTACGCCATTTCCTATCTTAACATTATTGCCGATTTGAATATTTTCCATGATAACATTAAAATATCCAATTTTAAAATTTTCTCCTATTCTCACGCTTTTATCTATAATATTATGCATTTTTCCCTACTCTTATTTTAATTCTTAATTAAATTTTAATCCATTTACCATTCTTCTTGATTGATAAAACACATTTTTCTAAAGTTTCGATTACTTTTACAGCGCTTTCGGGATTTGTTTTTGGTTTTTTTCTATTTTCAAGACAATCAATAAAATGCAGGCATTCTTCTTTAAGCATTTCAATATTATTAAAACTAAAATTTTCCAAATTTTTTATTTGAACGGGAAAAAATTCTTCTTTTAAATTTTTAAGCGGCATTTTCATTACCTTTTGATTATATACTTTTAATGGATTATCTTGATCCAGTTCATCAATTACAGAACATTTCTCTTCTCCGATAACAATTAATTTTCTTTCTTTATAAGGGTTAAGCCAGCTTGAGTTAATATGAGCGTTAATTCCTCCTCCAAAATCTAAATTTAAATAAATAATATCTTCAACTTTTCTCTGGATATAGGCATTGCCGATACAACTTACCCAAAGAGGAGTTTTATCCAATAAATATAAAATCGCGGCAATATCATGGCAGGAAAAACTCCAAAGCACATTTTCATTTTTTCTAATCTTTCCAAAACTTAATCTCTTAGAAGCGATATGCCTGATTTCGCCAAGATAACCATCCTTTATAAGCTGTTTTAATTTGCAATAAGCCGGATGATATAGTAAAATATGCCCCACCAAAATTATTTTATTTTTCTTTATGGAGATTTCTTTTAATTTTCTGGCTTCTTTAGATTTAAGAGTAAAAGGTTTCTCCACCCAAATATCTTTGCCATTTAATAATAATTTTTCGGCTATTTTAAAATGAGTGATAGGCGGGGTAGCAATAACCACTCCTTTAATTTCTTTATTTTTGAAAATATCTTTAATATTATTGGTAAAAGTTAAATCGGGAAATTCTTTTTTAATTTCTTCAAAGTTAGTTTTGTTTATATCGGCAATAAGAGCCAATTTATTTAAACTAGCTAAGCTTTTTATAATTTTTAATCCCCATGTGCCGCTTCCGATTACAGCAATATTTTTCATAATTTATAATACCCGGATTTTATCATTTTTATATTTTTTAAGAATATTCCTGCAATCGATTATAAGAGAAGATTCTTCCACAATCTTTTTATAATCATAATAACTATGATCCGTTGCAATTATTACAGCATCATAATTTTTTAATTTTAAATTTTTTAAATCAATTGACTTAAAAATTTTATTTTTAATCTTAATTTGTTTTATATAATCATCATTATATTCAATTGCCGCGCCTTTATTATTTAAAATTTCAATTATCTTTAAAGAAGGCGATTCGCGCGAATCATCTAAATCTTTTTTATAAGCCGCGCCTAAAACTAAAATTTTAGAAGCATTTAAGACTTTATGATTTATATTTAAGGCTTCTATAAGCATATTGGCTATATAATAAGGCATATGCATATTTATCTCGCCGGCTAATTCAATAAATCTCGTATGAAAATCATATTCTCTGGCTTTCCATGTTAAATAAAAAGGATCAATCGGGATGCAGTGGCCGCCTAATCCGGGACCGGGATAAAAAGGCATATAACCATAAGGTTTGGTAGCGGCTAAATCAATTACTTCCCAGATATTAATCTCCATTTTTTTGCATAAAACAGCTAATTCATTTACTAAAGCAATATTAACGCTCCTGAAAATATTTTCTAATAATTTTACCATTTCGGCAGTTTTAGGACTTGAAGCCACATAAATTTCTTCCATTACCTGAGAATATAAAATTTTTGTAAGTTCCCGGCAATTTTTTGTTACCCCTCCGATAATTTTAGGGGTATTTTTAGTATTATACGATTTATTTCCAGGATCAACTCTTTCTGGAGAAAAGGCTAGATAAAAATCTTCGCCTACTTTTAATCCATTTTCAGATAACTTAGGCAGGATTACTTCTTCGGTGGTGCCGGGGTAAGTTGTGCTTTCTAAAATAATTAATTGTCCTTTAGTTAAATATTTACTTATTTCTTTATTAACAGATTCTACATAAGAAATATCCGGCTCTCTATTTTTAGTTAAAGGAGTAGGAACGCAGATAATTATTACATCAACTTCTTTTAAAATTGAATAATCAACAATTCCTTTAATTCTTTTTTCTTTTACTAAAGAGGTTAATAAAACTTCTTCGGCTTTTAAAATATAGTTTACGCCCTGATTAACTTTTTCGATTTTTTCCGGATTATCGTCAATCCCGAAAACTTTAAAACCAACTTTAGCGAATTCTATCGCTAAAGGCAATCCCACATATCCTAAGCCAATCACTCCGATTTTAGCCGTTTTTTGTAAAATTTTTTCCTTCAGGGGCAAATTAACTTTTAAGATGAGTCTCCTCCCAATTTTCAAGAATTTTTAAAATTTTCTTATAACTATAGCCGTCTCCAAAATAAGAGGCTCTTTTTTTTTGAGGATTAAAAAAATTTATTGATGATAATATTTTTTTAGAATCGCTTCCAACTAAAATATTCCAGCCGCTTTTTACAGTTTCAACCCATTCGGTAACTTTTCTTAAAGTTATGCAGGGCACTCCTAAAAAGTAAGCTTCTTTTTGTATTCCTCCGGAATCGGTTAAGATTAAACGGGCTTCTTTTTCCAGAGCTAAAATTTCTAAATAACTTAAAGGTTTGGTTAAAATTAAATTGCTGTTTTTAATTTTTAAAAAATAATTATTCTCTTTTATTTTATTTTTGGTGCGGGGATGAACAGGAAAAATTATCTTTTCTTTTATTTTAAGCAAAGTATCTAAAATTTTTTTTAAAATCTTAAAATTATCCACATTTTCAGCCCTATGTAAAGTTAAGAGAAGATATTTTTTGGAAAATAAACTCCATCTATTTAAAATTTCTTTTTTAACTAAAGGAAGATTATATTTCAATACATCCAGCATTATATCCCCGCTAAAATATATTTTTTTTTTAATATTTTCTTTCTTTAAATTTAAAAGAGCTCCTTTTGTAGGACAAAATAAAATATCTGAAATTCTATCGGTAATTACCCGATTTATTTCTTCAGGGATAGAAGTAAAACTGCGCAATCCGGCTTCAATATGCGCTAGAGGAAAATTATTCTTTTTAGCCGCTATCGCCCCGGCTAAGGTAGAATTGGTATCTCCATAAACTATTACTAAATCGGGCTTTTCTTTCATTAGCGCTTTTTCAATACCTAAAATCATTTTTCCCACCTGATAACCTTGAGCGCCCGAACCTATGCCTAAATTGTAATCTGGTTTGGGAATTTTCAATTCTTTAAAAAAAATATTGGACATTTCTATATTATAATGCTGTCCCGTATGAAGCAGGATTTCTCGATGTCTTTTTCTTAAATATATACTTAATTGAGAAGCTTTAATAAATTGAGGACGAGCTCCTACGACAGAAACAATTTTCAAGCTTTATACCGCCTCCAAATTCTGCAGTTGAGTTTCATAAAAACGGGTATATAATCCTCCTTTAATTAAAAGCTCAAGATGCGTTCCAATTTCTTTTATATTTCCTTCTTCTAAAACCACAATTTTATGCGCGTTGCGAATTGTAGAAAGGCGGTGAGCAATCACCAGACAAGTCCTTCCCTTCATTAAATTTTCAATAGCTTCGATAATTAAATTTTCTGATTCCGAATCAATTCCCGAAGTAAATTCGTCCAGGATTAAAATTTGAGGGTTGCGTAAAAGCGCTCGGGCAATAGCAATTCTTTGACGCTGGCCTCCCGAGAGTTTTAATCCCCGCTCTCCAACTAAGGTATCATATTTTTGAGGCAGTTCAGTAATAAAATTATGGGCATTAGCCGATTTAGCCGCTGATATAACTTCCTCTAAACTTGCTCCTATTTTGCCATAAAGAATATTTTCTTTAATTGTCTGCGCAAAAAGTATGGTTTCTTGAGGAACAACGGCAATTTGGCTGCGTAGACTTTTAAGTTTAATTTTACTTATATCTATTCCGTCAATTAAAATTTTCCCTGATAATGGTTCGTAAAAACGCGGCACTAAATTTGCCAAACTGGTTTTTCCCGCGCCGTTTTGACCAACTAAAGCTACAATATCTCCGGGGTTAATTACTAAATTAATTTTATTTAAAACTAATTTTTCTGGTCCATAAGCAAAAGAAACGTTTTTAAATTCTATTTTCCCTTTAAGTTCTTTTATTTCAATATATCCATCTAAATGTTTTGTTTCATTAGGAATATCTAAAATTTCAAATACTCTTAAAGCCGAAGCTTTAGCAGTTTGAAACTGCGTGTAAATTCCGGTAAGCCGGCTTATAGGCTGAGTGATAATTACCATATATCCCCAATAAGCCATAATTTCTCCAAAAGACATTTTGCCTTTAATTACTTGATGAGCCCCAAACCAAACTACGATCATTAATCCCAAAGCTCCTAAAAACTCTATAACCGGCGACTGGGTAATCGAAACCTGGATTAGCTTCATAATTGAGCTGAAATTTTCTTCATTTTTATGAGCGAATTTCTTAACCTGATAATCTTCGCGGGAAAAAGCTTTAATAATTTTCATATTTGAAAAACTTTCATAAATAATATTAGAAAGATCAGCTACCTTAGACTGGAGAATGCTTGTCACATCTGCGGCTTTTTTCCCGAATTTAATTATTGTTAATCCCACCATTGGACTAACAATAAGATTAAGCAAAGTCATTTTCCAATCGGTAAAAAACATATATGAAAGGGCATAAATAACTACCAATAAATCATTTACGAGGACAACTAAATTAGTATAAAAATTAATTGTTATCCCAATATCATTGGTAGTTCTAGAATATAATTCTCCGTCTCTAAAACGTCCATAAAAGCTCATAGGCATTAATTGAAGATGCGAGAATAATCCCTCTCTCATCTTTTTTAACGCCCCTTGTCCCGCATAATTCATTAAATAACCTTGAGCATAACTAAAAAACCCCTTTAAAATAGTAATTAAAATAAAGCTTAAGATAATTAAATTTAAATAATATGATTTTAAATTGTTAGATAATGCTTTTTCTCCGCTTAAAATATCGGTTATAAATCCTACTAATTTAGGAGGGACTAAAGTGCAGGCGGCTACTAAAATAGTGCAGATGAGCGCGCCTAACATATATTTCCAGTAAGATTTAATATATATTAATAAACGTCGATAAGTTTTCATAAATTATTCCCTTTAAATTTTCGGGTCAATCCAAAAAAGAATTTCTCCTTCATTGACCACATTACCGTTTTTTGCCTCAACTTTTTTAAGCGTGCCGCTTGCTTCCGCCACAATTTCATTCATTAATTTCATAGCTTCGATTATACATAAAACCTGTCCTATTTCTATTGTATCTCCAATATCTACTAAGGGAGCTCCTCCGGGGTGGCCTGATCGATAAAAGATTCCCGATAAAGGAGCTTTTATGGACATTAAATTATTATTAAAATGCTCTTCTTTAGTTAAAGGAGATGTTGAACTTAAAATAAGCTCTTTATTTTCTTTGGGAAATTTTATTCCAATTTTTAAATCTTCATAAGCAATACTAAGGGAAGATAAGTTATTATCTTTAGCAAAATCAATGATTTCATTAATTAAATCAAAATTAATTTTTATCTTTTTCATTTTTTTAATTTTAGCTTTAAATTATCCGCTAAATTTTCCAGCGGAATTTCTTCTTGAATTCCCGATTGCATATTTTTAAGGGTTAGTTTTCCTTTTTTTAATTCATCTTCTCCGATAATAAGAGAAAATTTAACTTTAAGGCGGTCGGCTTGTTTTAACTGTCCTTTAAAATTTCTTTTAAGATAATCTCTTTCTATGCTAAAAGAATTTTTTCTTAAATCTCGTAAAATCGTCAAAGCTAAATTTTCCGCTTCTTCTATTAAAACAATTAAGAAAAAATCTAAATTCAGAGGCGCGGGAAAATTACCTTCTTTTTCTAAAACTAAAATTACTCGTTCAATCCCTAAAGCAAACCCTACAGCCGGAGCAGATTTCCCTCCTAATTCTTCAATTAAATTATCGTAACGTCCTCCTCCGCAAAGAGAGTTTTGCGCTCCAAGAGATGAAGAAATTATTTCAAAAACAGTTTTGGCATAATAATCTAATCCTCTTACTAAATAAGGATTAACTTGAAAATTAATTTTTAAATTTTCAAGCATTTTTTTCAGCCTTCTAAAATGTTCATCACAAACTTTGCATAAAAAGTCAAGAATAAGCGGAGCATTTTTAATTTCTAACTGGCAGGTTTTTTTCTTGCAGTCAAATATTCTTAAAGGATTATAATCTAATCTGCGCTGACAATCGCCGCAAAATTTTTCTATCTTTAATTTAACAAAATCAATCAAAACCTTTTTAAAATCCGGGCGGCAAATTTTACAGCCGATAGAATTTAAAGATACGCTTAAGTTTTCTAATCCTAAAGTATTATAAAAATCTATCGCTAAAGAAATTACTTCAAGATCTAAAGTCGGATCGATTGAGGACCAAAATAATAAACTTTCCATAAAGAATCAATTTTATTTTCAATAAAAGAACGGGCTATGCCAGCCGTACCTTCGGGACGCAAAGTAAGACTTCTTCCGCTTTTATCTAAAAAAGTATACAATTCTTTTTCTACGATATCTGTAGAGGCTCCTATCCCCCGGGAAAATAAAGCTGATTCTTCAAAAATAGGAGTGCGTACTTCTAAATAATTAAATTTATGGGCAGTTTCCCGAGCTATTTTCTCTATATACTGCCATTTATAACTGTCTTTCGGCAAAACATCAAAAGTTCCCCGGGGAGCGTTAAATGACATCCATCCTCCTCCTAAGTATAATTATTATAATAAATTCTAAGCACTAAATTATAAATTCTAAACAAATCCAAAATTCTAAATCCTACCGATGTAATATCGGTCCGATGACTCCGACAAGTATCGGACTCCGTCGGAGGATCCAGTTTCCTTATTAAAAATTAGAATAAGAGCTGGAAAATTTTCAAAACTTAGCTTTATATTTTCTAGGAAGAACAAAACAATATTTGTTTTGAATTTTGAGAATTTAGGTTTTGATATTGTTTAGTATTTAGTATTTCTAATTTAGAATTTCTTCCTGACTCCTCATTAGCAAGTTTTTAAATTTTTTAATCTTTAATCTTGCAATCTTTTTCTAATTATTTCTTCAATTTTCTTAAAGCCTTCTTTAATTTTAAAATAATCTCCTCTCCCGCCTTGAGCTAAATCATCTCTGCCTCCGGATTTTCCCCCTAAATAAGCCGAGAATTCTCCTAAAAGCGTTTTAGCAGAAAATCCTTTTTTAATTAAATCTTGGCTAACATAAGCTAAGAAGTTAAACTGCTTATGATTTCCCGCTCCTAAAATAACTATTAAAGAGTTAATTTTACTTTCTTTAATAATATCAATTGCAGCTCTTAAATCTTGAAAATCAAAATCTTCTAAAAAATCACTTATTAAATTAACTTCTTTTATTTCTTTATTACTTTTAATTAAGTCTTTTATCTTAGAGAAAATTATTTTTTTATTTAATTCCGCGCATTTTTTTTTATAAATTTTTAATTCTTCTTCTAATCTTTCTATTTTTAAAGGAAGTTCCGACATTTTAGATTGAAACTTTTGGCTTAGTTTTATTAAGATATTATTACGCTCTTGAAAAAGCCTTACAGCCGGAATTCCGCATAAAGCTTCTATACGACGAAGTCCTGTCCCAATTGCGCTTTCATTAATAATTTTAAATGAGCCAATTTCTCCGCTAGATTTTACATGAGTTCCTCCGCATAACTCTTTACTGAAATTATCTATTTCTACCAGACGCACAGTTTGAGCGTATTTTTCTTCAAAAAAAGCTAAAGCTCCTATTTTTTTAGCTTCTTCTAAAGACATTTCTTTAATTACTACTTTTAAATTCTCTAAAATTTTTTGATTAACTAATTCTTCTATTTCTCTAATTTCATCTTGAGTTAAAGCTTTAGGATGAGTAAAATCAAAACGCAGAGAATAACTGCTTACAAATGACCCGGCTTGAGAAATATGTTTTCCTAAAACTTCTCTTAAAGCCGCCTGCAATAAATGCGTAGCGGTATGGTGGCGCATAATATCCAATCTTCCAGTTTTGTCAACTCTAGCTGCAACTAATGAGTCTTTTTTTAATTCTCCTTTTAAAATCTTCCCCAAATGATAAAAAATTTCTCCTTTTAATTTAGTATCTTTAACTTCAATTATTAAATTTTCTCCTTCAATAACACCGCTATCTCCAATTTGTCCTCCGCTTTCCGCATAAAATGGAGTAGGATTTAAAAAAATAATTACCCCCTCTTTAGATTCTTCCCAATCAATTATCTTGCTTTCAGTTTCTAATTTTTCATAACCAACAAATTCCTGCTTAAATTTAATTTGCGGCGAAGTTTCAAGAATTTTTTGACTAACTTTTTCTTTTAGATCCTTTCTTGAACGCTCTTTTTGTTTTTCTAATAAGATTTTAAATTTTTCTTCTTCAATTTCCAAGCCTTGTTCTTGAGCAATTTCTTGAGTCAATTCCCAAGGAAATCCATAAGTATCATATAATTTAAAAACTATACTTCCAGAAATTTTCTTTTCTTTTTGCGAAATTATTTTTTTTATCTCTTCTAATAATAAACTCTCTCCTTGAGTTAAAGTACTCTTGAAAAGTTTTTCTTCTTGAGTTAAAACCTCATAAATAAAATATTTTTTTTCTTTTAATTCAGGATAAACGTTCTCCATACAAGGAATAAATTTAGCGGCTAATGCTTCTAAAAAAGTCCCCTCTATTTCTAAAAATTTTCCAAAACGCACCGCTCTTCTTAAAATTCTTCTTGCAACATATCCTCTGCCTATATTTCCGGGGACTATTCCATCGGCTAACATAAAAATTAAGGCTCTTAAATGATCGGCAATAATTTTTATAGCTTGATCATTTTTAGAATTCTGCCCTAAATGAATGCCAGTTAAATCTTCTATATCTAAAATTAAAGGCTTAAAAAGATCGGTTTCAAATGGATTATTTTTTTCTTGAATAATCATTACCAGTCTTTCTAATCCAAGACCGGTATCAATGCAGGGTTTTGGCAAAGGCAGATATTCTCCCTTTGCAGTTTTATTAAGTCCTGTAAAAACTAAATTCCATAATTCTATAAATCGGTCGCAATCGCATCCGGGCAGACAATCTTCATTTTTACAGCTGAATTCTTCCCCGCGATCATAACAAATTTCCGAACATGGACCGCATGGGCCGGAAGCGCCGATCGGTCCCCAAAAATTATCTTTTAAACAAATAATCTTTTCTTTAGGAACTCCGGCTTTTTCATTCCAAATTTTAAAAGATTCCCGATCTTCAGGATGAATGGTAATCCAGAGACGCTCTTTAGGAAATTCAATTACTTTAGTTAAATATTCCCATGCCCAAAGAATGGCTTCTTCTTTATAAT
>JACPDS010000039.1:8974-12249 GCA_016183885.1 Armatimonadota bacterium | reverse complement strand
CAATGCCCAGCCTGCAAACTCTTAATCCAAGCATAGGATTAAATTCTCTTAAATCTCTTATATTTTCTAATAATTTTTCTTTTTGAATTAATTCTTTCTTATCTTTTTTTCTTTTTAATTTTAAAGTCGTAACTTCTACTAAAAGTTCTTCATAATTTGGTAAAAATTCATGTAAAGGCGGATCAAGCAATCGAATGATTACCCAAAAACCCTGCATGACTTTTAAAATTCCTTTAAAATCTTCTTTTTGAATCGGAAGCAATTTATCCAGCGCTCCCTGATAACGCTCCCAGGGTTCTCTTAAAATTTCTTTTAATTTCTCCAATTCTTTTTCTAAAATTTTCTTTTTTGATTCTTGGGCTTTTTCAATTTCGGTTTCTAATCTTTCCGCTTGAGCTTTTAACCTTACCGCTAGAGGCGCGGATAAAATCATCTCCTGAACAACAGGCAGTCGGTCAGATTCCATAAACATATGTTCAGTGCGGCAAAGCCCAATTCCCGTAGCCCCAAAGACCCGAGCTCTAGCCGCATCTTTAGGATTATCAGCATTAGCGTAAACTCCTAAAACTTTAATTTCATCGGCGTATTTTAAAAGTTCTACGCAATCCGGAGTTAATTCAGAAGGAGAAATTAAAGGAAGTTCCCCTAAAAACACTTCCCCTGTAGATCCGTCAATAGAAATTTTTTCTCCTTCCTTAAAAACTTGACCTTTTACGCTAAAATGTTTTTTTTCCGCTGAGACTGATAAAGCTTCACACCCTACCACGCAGGGAATTCCCCAGCCCCGCGCAACTAAAGCCGCATGAGAAGTGGCGCCTCCGGTGCTGGTTAAAATGCCGCAAGAAACTAACATCCCCTGCGCATCATCGGGAGTAGTTTCAGGACGCACTAAAATTATTTTTTTCCCTAAGCGAGCTAATTTCAGAGCTCTTTCCGATTCAAAAACAACTTCTCCGCAAGCCGCCCCGGGAGAAGCTGGAGCGCCTTTAGCTAATAAGCGTTTATCAGAAACAGCTTTTTCTAATTCAGTGGTTTCAAAGTATGGATGGAGCAATTGGTCGATTTTATCCGGAGTAACTCTCATCAAAGCTTCCTCTTTGCTAATCAAACCTTCTTTTACCATATCAATAGCAATTTTTACAGAGGCTTGGGCGGTTCTTTTAGCCGAACGAGTTTGAAGCATATAAAGCTTTCCCCGTTCAATGGTAAATTCTAAATCCTGCAAATCTCGATAATGAGTTTCTAATTTTTTAGCAATTTCTTCTAATTTTTGATAAATCTCGGGAAGTTTTTCCCGCATAACTTTAATCGATAAAGGGGTGCGGGTTCCCGCTACCACATCTTCTCCTTGCGCTTGAAATAAAAAATCTCCGGTAATTTCTTTTTTCCCTGTGCTGGCGTCTCTGGTAAAAGCTACTCCTGTTCCGCTATTTTCTCCTAAATTTCCAAAAACCATGGCTTGAATATTTACCGCTGTCCCTAAATCATGAGGGATGCCCTCTTTATTCCGATAAACAACTGCCCGAGGATTATCCCAAGATTTAAAAACCGCCTCTATTGCCATATACAATTGAGTATAAACATCTTGAGGAAATTCTTTTTTAGTCTCTTCCTTAACTAAAAATAAATAATCTTGGACTAATTTTTTAAAAGCGCAGGGGCAAATTTCACTGTCATCCTTAACTTTTAAAACTTCTCTTTTTTTATTTAATAATTTTTCAAATTTCTTCTTTTCTATTCCTAAAACTACATCTGAAAACATTTGAAGAAAACGTCTGTAAGCATCAAAAGCAAAATCTTCATCTTTGGAAAGTCTTTTCAAGCTTACAACTGTTTCACAATTTAAACCTAAATTTAAAATAGTATCCATCATTCCCGGCATAGAAAATTTTGCTCCCGATCTTACAGAAACTAAAAGCGGATTATCTAGATCGCCAAATTTTTTGCCGGTTTGTTCTTCTAATATTTTTATTTTTTCTTTAATCTCTTCTTTTAAATTTTCAGATAAAACTTTATTTTTAGAATATTCATTACATACTTTTGTGGTAATAATAAATCCGGGGGGAACAGGAAAGCCTAAATTAGTCATCTCGGCTAAATTAGCTCCTTTCCCGCCCAAAAGGTCGCGCATTTTAGCATTTCCTTCAGAGAAAAGATAAATATTTTTTTCGGCTGTTTCTTTCTTTAAATTTGATGAGACTAAAATTTCCTTCATAAAATTTCCTCCTTTAATTTTTCATTAGTATTGTCAAAAATAACCACAGAATTCACAGAGAAAATATTTAAAATTAATAAAATTTTTTAAATTTTATTAATTTCCTCTCTGCAAATATACTCTGTGTCCTCTAAAATTATTAACTCTTTTTATTAATCTTTAATCTTTCTAATTATATTTAAATTAATTAATAAATTTATTTATTAATCTTAAACAAATCAATCATTGTATTTCATATATTTTGGAGAACACAGAGTATATTTTTTATCCTTAGAAAAAAATATACCTCTACCTCTGCGCGCTCTGTGGTTTTATAAAATTTCCTCCTTCAATTTTTCTTTTATTAAATTTTTTAGTTCATTAATCTTAAATCTTTCTTGCTTCATAGTATCTCGATCCCTGATTGTAACGGTTTGATCTTCCAAAGTTTGATAATCGACTGTTATTGAAAAAGGCGTTCCAATTTCATCTTGACGGCGGTACCGTTTTCCGATACTCCCCCGTTCATCGTATTCTACAAAAAAATAATTCTTTAAATCATTATAAACATTTAAAGCTATTTTTACTAAAGGTTCTTTTCTCATTAAAGGCAAAATAGAAGCTTTATAGGGAGAAAGAGCGGGATTAAGACGCAAGAGCACTCTTTTTTCCATTTTTCCGGATTCACTCGGAGCTGAATCTTCATCATAAGCATCTACCAAAAAAGCCAGACAGGCTCGATCCACTCCGCCTGAGGGTTCAATTACAAAAGGAATAAAATGTTTATTTTTTTCTTCATCAAAATAAGTCAAATCTTTTCCGCTAAATTCTTGATGTTTTTTTAAATCATAATCGGCGCGGTTAGCAATCCCTTCTAATTCCGACCATCCAAAAGGAAAATTGTATTCCACATCCTGACAGCTTTCGGCATAATGCGCTAATTCATCTTTTTCATGCGCGCGCATTCTTAGATTTTCTTTTTTTATTCCTAATTTCACATACCAGTTGAAACGCTCTGAAACCCAATGCGTAAACCAGTAAGAGGCATCTTCGGGAGGAGTAAAATATTCAATTTCCATTT
>JACPDS010000039.1:0-8933 GCA_016183885.1 Armatimonadota bacterium | reverse complement strand
GGCAGTTTTTTTCTTGAAATATTTAAAACATTTTTAAAATTAACAAAAATTCCTTGAGCGGTTTCGGGGCGAAGATATATTGTGGAAGCTTCTTCTTCCACCGGTCCCATAAAAGTTTTAAACATTAAATTAAACATTCTAGGTTTTGTAAGTTCTCCGCCGCAATTAGGACATTTATCTCCCTTTAAATCATCCGCCCTGAAGCGCATTTTGCAATTTTTACAATCCACTAAAGGATCGGCAAAACTCTCAATATGGCCCGAAGCTCTCCAAATCTGAGGATGCATTAAAATGCTTGAATCTAATCCTAGCATATCTGAACGCATCTGCACTACGCTCTTCCACCATAAATTTTTTAAATTATTTTTAAAAAGCGCGCCTAATGGACCATAATCCCATAAACTAATTATCCCTCCATAAATTTCTGAACCGGGAAATATATAACCCCGTCTTTTACAAAGAGAAACTATTTTTTCCATTATTTCTTCAGCCATTTTATCACCTAATATTAACCACAGAGAAAATATTTAAGATTAATAAAATTTTTTTAAATTTTATTAATCTCCTCTCTGCAAATATACTCTGTGTCCTCTAAAATTATTAAATCTTTTTATCCACCATTTAATCTTTCTAATTATATTTAAACTAATTAATAAATTGATTTATTTATTGCTCTTAAAATAATTAAATAATTGTATTTCATATATTTTGGAGAACACAGAGTATATTTTTTATCCTTTGAAAAAAAATATACTTCTATCTCTGCGCGCTCTGTGGTTTTATAAAATTTCCTCCTGCAACTTTTCTTTAGTATTGTCAAATAAATGTATTAATTCAATGTAATTTATTAAAAACCTTGCCTTTATCTTTTTAAATTTTATTATTCTTCAAAAATAGAACTAACTTTTAATATTTTTCTATTTTTAATATACACTCTGGGAAGACGATAACTAAAAGAACATAATATTTCATAATTTATAGTTTTAATAAGTTTAGCCAAATTATCTACAGCGATCTCTTCTTTTCCCTGAGCGCCTAAAATTACCACTTCTTCTCCAAGTTTAGGATCTTTAATGCGGGTCATATCAAGCATAAATTGATCCATGCAGATTCTTCCTATAATAGGAATTTTGCGCCCTCTAAATAAAACACAAGCTTTTTTAGTAAATAAACGGCTATAACCATCGGCATAACCTACGGGAATTATGGCAATAATGCTTCCCTTTGGGGCAAAATAAGTTCTTCCGTATCCTATAGCGCTTTTTTGATTAAACTTTTTTAAGGAAACTATTTTAGCTTTAAGAGACATTGCCGGCATAAGTTTAATTTTCTTCTTCATATGTTTATTGGGATAAATTCCATAAATCATTGCTCCCGGTCTTACCATATTAAGTTTCATATAAGGCAAATCAATTACTGTGGCGGAATTTCCCACATGCTGATAAGGAATTTCAATTTTAGAGGCTTTAATTTTTTTTAAAACTTCTTTAAAAATTTTCCATTGTTTTTTGGTATAATCTTTATTTTCTTCCGGAGCGCTGGCATAATGAGTAAATATTCCTTCTAAAACAAGGTTGGGCAGGTTTTTTAAAGTTTGAACAGCTCCTAAAGCTTCTTTCGGGAAAACTCCCAATCTTCCCATGCCGGTATCAATTTTTAGGTGGACTTTAGAAATTAAATTAAAGTTTTTAGAAATTTGAGAGATTCTTTCGGCTGTTTCTAAATTAGTGATAGTTTGAGTAATTTTGTTTTTTACAATTATCTCGGCTTGCTCCGGCAGAACCGCTCCTAAGTTTAAAATATCTTTAATAATGCCACTTTTTCGTAAAAATACCGCTTCTTCTAAATTAGCCACTCCAAAATAATTAATCCCTAAGTTTTGCAAAAAAAAAGTAATTTCTTTTAATCCATGTCCATAAGCATTGGCTTTAACTATGGCTAATATTTCAATGTTTTCTCCTATAATCTGTTTAATTTTATTTAAATTATGTTCTAAACAATCTAAATTAATCTCTAAATAAGCATTGGGCATAATCTTTTTTTAGTTTTTTTATTTTTTATTCCTGCTTTAAAGGAGTAAATTTAATTTTTAAAGAATTTTTTTTTATGAAAAAATTCTTTTTGTTATTTTTATTTATTATTTTAAGTTTTAATTTCTGCTTTGGAGATCTTGAAATTAAAGGGAAAAAAATTCCCGGAAGCGCGCTTTTTATATCAAAAGAAGGTCGAGAGGAAGAAGAAGCTAAGTTTGAGTTTAATCATAAAATTTATAATTTAATTTTTAATAAAAATATTTTTCAAACTTTGGTTCCCTTGCCTTTAGAATTAAAACCGGGCAAATATACTCTTAGTTTAATTTATCAAGATAAAAAAACTAATTATTTAATTCTAATTGCTAAAGCCCCTTACATGACCCAATATTTATCTTTACCAAAAACTCAAACCGCTAAATACGATTATCCGGGAGTAGAAAAAGAATACCGGTTAATCGATAAAGCCTTTGCAGAATTTTCTATAGAACGCTTCTGGGAAGGAAATTTCATTTTTCCCTGCAAGAGAAATATTACCACCAGTTTTGGATTGCGGCGTTTTATTAATGGTGAAGAGGCAGGTTTCCATCGGGGAATAGATTTAGCCGCGGATTACGGGGAGCCGGTTTATGCTTCTAATTCCGGAATAGTTAGTTTAAAAGAAGAAAATTTTACTCTCCATGGTAAAACCTTAATTATTAATCATGGACAGGGGGTTTCCAGCATTTATCTGCATCTTTCTAAAATTAAAGTTAAATTGGGACAAATGGTAAAAAAGGGCGAAATCATCGCTTATGCGGGAGCAACCGGAGTGGCTACCGGACCTCATCTCCACTTTGGAATGTATGTTCAAGGAATAGCGGTTAATCCAAATATATTTTTAAAACTTCCAGATGGTTTCAAATAAGAATTCAAGAATAAATAGTTTTCCTGCGAAAAAGTTTGCTGAGAAAGAGTATAAAATAAAATTAAAAATTATCTCGCGGAGCAATAATGAAGATTAAAGAATTGACTGATGAAATAATTATAAAAGAATTAAAAGAACATCATTATATCTTAGAAAAATTTGGAGTTGTAAAAATTGGATTATTTGGTTCTTATCTTCGAGGAGAACAAAAAGAAAATAGCGATATTGACTTCATGGTGGAGTTTAAAAAGCCTGACTTTGATAATTTTATGGATTTAATTTTCTATCTTGAAGATTTATTTGACAGAAAAGTGGAACTCATCACAAATGGCAGTTTGAGTCCTTATATTCAACCTTTTGTTGAAAAGGAGGTCAAGTGGTATGAAACAAAACTTGCCTTATCTTAAACCTGAAAAATGCAATTAAAATTAATAAAACATATACAGAAGAGGATAATGTAGGGGGGGCTGTCCAAAAACTTAACTTACCGCCTTATGTAGGGGTTTGATTTATCAAACCCATTTTATTAACCTTGCTGGCTTAAGCGGGCTCAATAAATTGAGCCCCTACAATCCATACAGATTGAACTCCTGCAATAAATTAAGTAAGATGTAGAGACTTTTTGGACAGCCCAAAATCATAAAAAAATTCAACCTAATTATTCAGGTTATACATATACTTGATGAAACGGCAAAAATGCCTTGTTAATTTTAAGATTTTTTGAGTTTTCGGGGAAACGAGTCAGCTTTGCTAATTTTAAATTTTTATTAATTTATCTTCCAAACATTTTGTTAAGTTGTTTCAGATTTAATTTGATAAAAACAGGTCTCCCATGGGGGCAAATATTATGGTTCTCGACAACTTTTAATTTTTTAAAAAGTTCCTGCATTTCTAAATAATTTAATTTTTCTTTAGCTTTAAGAGCGCTTTTGCAAGCCAGTTCTTTTAATAATTTTTCTTTTTTAAATTCTCGGGGGATTTCTATTTCCAAGTCTTCTATTAATTCTTGAATAATGCCTTGAATATTTTTTTCTTTTAAACTTGCCGGGATAGAGCGGATTAAAAAAGCGTTCCCTCCAAAAAAATCTAATTCAAAACCAAGCTCTTCAAATAAATTAATATTTTTTTCTAAAAGTAATTTTTGTTTTAAAGTTAATTCTAAGGTCTGGGGAATTAAAAGTTTTTGAATATTTTTTTCCAGAGAGTTCTTTTTTAAATTTTCAAAATTAATTCTCTCCGCGGCGGTATGCTGATCTATAATCCATAAATTTTCTTCTTCTTTGCCTATAATATAAGTATTTTCAATTTGGGCTAAAGGAATAAAATCTTCTTTGGGTTTTTCTAAATTTAATTCTAAATTCTCAACTAAATTTAAATTTAATTTTTCTTTTTCTCCTTCAAAATTTGGAAAAGATATTTTTTTTAGAGGCATAGTCTGATGAACTTCTTTATCATTTCTTAATGCCGATGCTACAGTTTTAGATAAACTTTGAAAAATTTCCTGGCTATTTAAAAAGCGCACTTCAGCTTTAGCGGGATGAATATTAACATCTAATAATTTATGGTCGATTTGAATAAAAATCGCTCCCTGCGGGAATCTTCCTTTAGGCAAAAGTTCGCCGCAGCCCTGCAGAAATGCCTGACTAAGCAAAGAATTTTTAATTATTCTCCCGTTAACAAAAAAAATTTGATTGGTTCTTGCGGCTGAATTTAAATAAGGTTTAGCGATTAATCCATCAATATAAAGATTCGGGGTTCGGGAGCTTATCTCTAACAGTTCATCTTCATTAATTTTAAAAATTTTTCCCAGACGATTTTTTAAATTTAATTGGAGCGGAAAGTTTAAAAATATTTTCCCATTATTATTTAATTTAAAAAAAATATTTTGATAGAAAAGCGCGAATTTATTTATTAAATCAACTATCATAGCGGTTTCTGAATTTTTAGATTTTAAGAACTTTTTTCTTGCCGGAGTATTATAAAATAAAGAATTAACTTTTATAGTGGTTCCATTTTTTATTCCCGCTTCTTGAATTTTTAAAATTTCCCCTCCCTCGACTTTTAAATATACTCCTAAATTTTGCTTAAAATGTTTGGTTAAAATTTCCATTTTAGAAATAGCGGCAATACTGGGGAGAGCCTCTCCTCTAAATCCTAAAGTATTTAAATTTTCCAAGTCTTCTATTTTTTGTATTTTGCTGGTAGCAAAGCGTTTTAAAGATAATACAGCGTCTTCTCTTTCCATTCCTATTCCATCATCGCTTACTTCAATAAAATCTATCCCGCCGTTATGAATAGAAATATTAATTTCTTTGCTCTCTGCGTCAATAGAATTTTCTATTAACTCTTTAACTATTGAGGCGGGACGTTCAATAATTTCTCCGGCGGAAATTTTTTCCGAGGTATTTTTATCTAACAGATTTATTTTTCCCATTTTAAGCAATAAAAGAAATCCTATTCCTTCCTTTATGTTTAGATTCATAAAGAGCTCTATCGGCATTTTCAATTAATTCTTTTTTAATTTGAGCGTCTTCTGGAAAACTAGCCGCTCCTCCGCTTATGGTAATATGCACAATTTTTGATCCTAAAACAAATTCGTATTCTTCCACAGCCTGACGAAGCCGCTCAGCCATTAAAACAGCTGAAATACGATTAGTGTTTAACATTGTTATGGTAAATTCATCTCCTCCATAACGACAAATTAAATCTTCGCGGGGAATAATAGATTTAATTAATCCTCCCAATTGTTTTAATAAGGAATCTCCCTGAGGATGCCCGTAAGTATCATTTACGGTTTTAAAAAAATCCACGTCTATAATCAATAAAGAAAGATGCTGATTGGCATATTTATGTTTAATAAATTCTTTTTCCAAATGTTCTTGAAAATATCCATGAGTATACATTCCGGACAAGCTGTCCGTAATAGCTAAAGTAACCGTGGCATGGTGAAGTTGAATATTCTGGATCGCCAAAGAAATTTGATTGGCTAACATAGTTAAAAGTTTTAAACTTTCTCCATTATATCTTTTAACTTGATTATGGGCTAAAAGAATTAACCCTAAAACTTTATCTTCAAAAATTAAAGGCGCCGCCATAATAGAGCGTAAAAATTTGCTTTTAGGAAGAAAATCTTCCTCGCTTGAGGATTGAAAATCTTCATAAAAACAAGAATTTTTCTTCTTAAATATCATTTTTAAGATTCCGGGAACAGCCTCCGGATTAAAATCATTAAAAAGCTGCTTTTGAGGGGTGGAAATTCCTTTTATCTTGAGAATATTTTCTCTTTCAACTTCTTCTTTTAAGTAAATTACTGTGCTTTGAGAATTAAATAAACTTTTTAACATATTAATAATCAAATCAATTAATTTGTCAATATCGTTGGTTGTCCCTAATTCCTGACCGGATTCAATCACTGAAAGCAAAGCCTTAGTTTGCTCATTTTGTTTTTTTAACATTTCAAATAAATAAACAAAAAGATAACAAAGCAAGAAAAAACTTATCAAATAAAAAAATTGGGAGCTGAAAAATACAGAAGGTTCTTTAATAATTCCAAAAAATCTAAAAGTTTCTTTAAGCAGAATAAATAAAAGAAAAGAAATAAGGGCAATAATGGAACTTAACTTAAAATTTAAAAAACCCGCCTGCAGGATTGGCAAAGAAAAAAGCAAACAAAATGTATAAGGAGGAGTAGAAATAGGAATAATCACCCTGTTTAAAAAAAATAAGCTCGCAATAACAAAATCTAAAATTATAAAAACTATAAAGAAAACTTTTCTTTCTTCAAAGTAACTTAACAGGGTAAGCCCTAAATAATATATCCCTATGCTTAAGAGGAAAATATCTTGAGGAAAATTTAAAAAATTTTCTTTTTGAACTTTCGAAAAAGTTTCCGTTAAAAGATAAAAAAAAACCATCCATCTAAATAATAAAATTATTTTAAGATAACTTCTATTGAAATTTTTCATAATTTTTCCGCTCTTAAATTCTTCTGCCAGCGATAAATTTTATTTAAAGCTTCTATTGGAGTAATTTCATCTAAAGTTAAACTTAAGATTTCGTTATAAAGAGGATATTCGCTCTTAAATTCTCTAAAAGTTATTTGAGCGGGGCGGTCGTCTTTAAGATTTGTTTTTTTAAAATTCTCTATTTCTTTTTCTTCTAAAATAATTCCCGCTCTTTTAATAATTTCTTTATTAAGACCGGCTAAATGAGCTACATATAAGGCAAAACTGCTTTTACTTTTTCCCGGTATAATCTTATGCAAAAAAATTACTTTATCTTGACTTTCTTTTACGGCAATTTGATAATTTTTAGCGCTTTTTAAAATTTCTGGAAGTTTAGTTAATTCATAAAAATGAGTGGCAAACAAAGTTTTAGCTTTAATCTTATCATGTAAATATTCCGCTACGGCCCAAGCGATGCTCAAACCTTCCTGAGTATTGGTTCCTCTTCCTATTTCATCTAAAATTACTAAAGATTTTGAGGTGGCATATTTAGTGATATTAGCGGTTTCAATCATTTCCAGCATAAAAGTGCTTTGACCTGAATGTAAATCATCCGAAGCTCCCACTCTGGTAAAAATACGGTCCGCTATTCCAATTTGAGAAAATTCCGCGGGAACAAAAGAACCCATTTGAGCCATGATTGCCCGCCATATTTGGTCCGGTGATAATTAAAAGATTTTCTTCTTCATTTAAATTAATATCATTGGGAATAAAATTTTCTTTAAGAATTTTTTCCGCCACCGGATGTCTTCCATTTTTAATAATAATCTTTTCCTCTTCATTGATAATCGGCTGAATATAATTATTATTTGCCGCTAAGTGCGCGAAATTCAAGAAAACATCTAAATAAGCCAAAGTTTTGGCGGTTTTTCTAATTTTAAAAAGGTCTTTAAAAATCTCTTCTCGAATTTGCGTAAAAATTTCATATTCTAAATTTTTAATTTTTTCTTCCGCTCCCAATACTTGAGCTTCATAATCTTTAAGTTCTTGATTAATAAAACGCTCTCCATTGGCGATAGTTTGTTTGCGGATATAAGTAGAGGGAACTAAAGATAGATTAGGTTTTGTAATTTCAATATAATATCCAAAAACTTGATTAAAGCCTATTTTTAAAGATTTAATTCCCGTTTTAACTTTCTCTTGATTTTCTAAACCGGCAATCCATTCTTTAGCTTGATATTTTATATTTCTTAAATCATCCAAATCGGGATTAAAATTATTTTTAATTAAGCCTCCTTCTCTTAAACTTATGGGGGGATTTTCCGCGATGCTTTTATGAATTAATTGATAAATATCTTCGAGCGGATTTAAATTTAAATAAAGTTCTTTTAATTTAAGATCTTCAAAATTTTTAAGCTCTTCTTTAATTTGAGGTAATTTCTCCAAAGAATTTTTTAAAGCTAATAAATCTCTGGCGTTGCAGGCGGCATATTCAATTTTAGCGGCAATTCTCTCTAAATCATTAATTTTATTAAAAAGCGCTCTTAATTTTTCTACCTTAGAATAAGACTCTGTTAAAGTTTTTACAGCATTCTGCCTTAAAAGAATTTGTTCTTTATTAATTAAGGGCCTCTCAAGGAAACTTCTCAGCAGCCTTCCTCCCATAGAAGTAATCGTATGATCTAAGACCCAAAGCAAACTGCCTTCTTTTTTAGCTCCTAAAATAGTTTGAAAGAGCTCCAAATTTCTTTGAGAAGAAAAATCTAAAATTAAATAATTCGATGGATTAAAAAAATTAATTTCGTTAAAAGAAATTTTTTCATTTTTTTGAGTAATTTTAAGATACTTAATAATTAATAAAGCCGAATTTATGCATGCTGAACTATGATTAAAATTTAATTGGAGATTATTGAAATCAATTTCTTTTAAAAAAGTTTCATCTAAAGGAGAAAATTTCCGTAAATCTTCAACTTGAAATTCTTGATTATTAAAAAAAGTAACTGAAATTTTTAAAAATTCAGAAAATAAATTTATAATTTGAGAATAATTTTT
>JACPDS010000046.1 GCA_016183885.1 Armatimonadota bacterium | reverse complement strand
TATAATTTAATTTTACTTTTAAAAGCTAAAGAATCTGAAACTTTACGCATTTTTCCTTTAGGCGGAAAGGGTAAAACAGCGGATAATATTGAAGGAATTGAAATTCAAGGAGAAGATAAATTTATAGAAAGCGCTTCCTTAAAATTAAGAAAATATTTAGAAGAAAAGAAAATTTATTTTTTAGAAGAAGAAATGGATTTAGATAACTTGAATTTAATAGAATCTCCTAAAGAGAAAAATCATCTTGATAAGATTTATTCAAAAAATTATCCTTATAAAATTTCTAAAAAAGCGGGAGAAGAATCAGAAATTAATAGAAACTTAAAAAGCGGCATAGCTTTTTATAATCTGGGGATGTTAGACGATGCTTACAAGCAGTTAATTAAAGTAATTTCTAAAGAAACTAATAATTTTGACGCTCATCATTATTTAGGTTTAATTTATGAATCCCAAGAAAAATTTGAACAAGCTATAGAAGAATTTAAAAAAGCTATTTCTTTAAATTCTAAAGTAGGACCAACTTATTTCTTTTTAGGCAATGTTTATCAAAAATTAGAAAAATTCGACGAAGCTATAAAAACTTATAAAAAAGCCATTGAATTTGATCCGGATGTTCCATTAATTTACAATAACTTAGGCTGGGTTTTTTATCAATTAGAAGATTATGATCGGGCTATTCGTTCTTTTGAAGAAGCTTTAAGTTTAGATCCGGAAATGCCGTTTCCTCATAATGGATTAGGCTGTGTTTACTTAGATACAGGTTATATTGACGAAGCTGTGGATGAATTTAATCAAGCCTTAGAAATTTTTCCCGATTATACAGCCGCCCATTTAAAATTAGGATGGGCTTATTTTCAAAATGGAAATTATGACGAAGCTATTGTTGAATTTAATAGTACTTTGGAATCAAATAATGAACCGCAATATCTTTTAAGCGCGCATTATAGTTTAGGACATTCTTATTTAGCTAAAAATATGTTAAATGAATCTAAAGAAGAATTTTTAGAAGTGACCAAATTAGATCCTAATTCAGCGGAAGCTTATTTTAACTTAGGGATAATTTCGGAAAGATTGCAGAATTATAAAGAAAATGCGGTATTTTTAAAGAAGGCTTTACAGCTTAACCCAGATTTAAAATCTGAGGCTCATAAAAGTTTAGGAATCGCCTTATTTAACTTAAAGAAATATAAAGAATCTGCTTTGGAATTTCAAAAAGCGCTTGACAAAGAACCCGATGATCCGGAAGCTTATGAACTTTTAGGGAGTATTTTTATTCAGGAAGGTAATTGGGATGAGGCTTTAAAGTATTTAAATAAAGTAATTAAGCTTAATCCTCATTCCGCTAATATTTATTTTAATTTAGCTTTTGTTTATGAAAATCAAAAAAAATTTTCTTTAGCAATTGAAAATTATAAAAAGGCTATTCAGTTAGACCAGAATCATATTGAAGCTTATAATAATTTAGGCTGGCTTTATTTAGACCAAAATAAAAATGAAGAAGCCTTGGTAATTTTTGAAAGAGCTTTAGAAATTAATCCTCAAGACATAAATTTATTAAGCAACTTAGGATGGGCTCATTCCAAACTTAAGCATTATGACGAAGCTTTAGAATTTTATAATAAAGCTTTAAGCTTAAATCCTGATTCCGCAATGCTGCATAATAATTTAGGGATAATTTATTATTACAAAGATAAATTTGAGGAAGCTAAAAAAGAATTAGAGTTAGCTATAAGAATAAATAAAGATATTCAAACTAATATATGTTCTCATTATTATTTAGGTTTAATTTGTTTAAAAGAGAAAAAATATAAAGAAGCTATTAAGGAATTTGAAATTTCCCAGAAGCAAGATCAAAATTATGCGGATAACTATTATTATTTGGGCAAATGTTGGAAAGAACTTGGTTCTGAAGAAGAAATACGCAAATTTTGGCAGAAATATTTAAAGTTATCTCCCGAAGGTGAATTTGCAAATGAAGTTAAGGAATTTTTAAAGAAACCATCTAAAAGCAAAAAGAATTTAGGAGTCAGAATTCAGGAGCCAGAATAAAATATTTTGAATTCTGTTTTTGGTTGCCCCGCCGGAGGCGGGATCCTGCATAATTGCGGGAAAAGCGGCGGCAGGAAACTGGAAAAATTGTTGAGGATTTATGTATTATGTATAAAGTATATATAATAAAGAGCATGAAGAAAGAAAGATTTTATATTGGACACACCGGGGATTTAGAAACAAGATTAAAGTCGCATAATTCAGGCAAAGTTAGATCAACAAAAGCGTATAGTCCATGGGATATAGTATATGTTGAAGAATTTACAGGCAAGGTAGGTGCTTATAAAAGGGAATTGAAAATAAAATCATATAAGGGTGGAGAGGCTTTCAAAAAATTAATCAAATAATATTAGGAGAGGTGGCTGAGCGGTTGAAAGCGGCGGTCTTGAAAACCGTTAGCCGATATACATCGGCTCGGGGGTTCGAATCCCTCCCTCTCCGCCAGACTACGCCTGCCTGCGCGTAGCCGCTTCGGCGAAGACAGGCTAAAGCTTCGTCAGGCAGGCCAGACTACTTATATTATGTGGTATGTATACATCATTAAGAGTAAAAAAGACGGAAGCTTTTATATAGGCTCAACAGATAATATCAAGAGAAGATATTATGAGCACAATAAAGGCAAATGTTTATCTACAAAGAATAAATTGCCAGTGGTCCTAGAGAGTTATATCGCAGTTAAAAATGAAAGTATCGCGAGGAGATTGGAGAAGTATTTAAAAACGGGATCGGGGAGAGCTATATTAAAGAAAAGAATTTTAACTGACGAAGCTAAAGCGTAGTCAGTCCCTCCCTCTCCGCCAGTTCTAGAAGAAAAAATTCGAACGGATTTCGCCAGTTCTAGAATAAAAAAGCAATAAAATGAAAATTATAAAAGATAATATTCAACTCAATGAATTAAAAGATATGGCAGACAACAGTTTTGGTGAGCTTGTTAAGGCTGTTGTTGATATTGAAAATGAAATTATTGCAGTGGATGCTGAGCTTCATTCAGATGAAGAGGCTTTGCTTTTAGAGAATGGCTCTGAGCAAAGAAATCTCTGGGGCATAAATTTATATCCGGAACTCACGGGAGAGGATTTCATTGAATTTGACTCAATGATTAATCTTCGGCCGCTTCAGGGAAACCGGAGCAGGGGAATAGACGATTCAGAAATCAGAAAAAAAATAAAACTTATAATTGATAAATTGGTAAGGAAATGAACTGCCAGCATAAAGACTTAAAAAATGGCAGATGGTTTGAACTTTCGTTCCCGGCTCAAATGGCTAATGTTGGAAGCGAAGTGATTAGAGCTATTAACTGGAAAAACAAAAACAACCCGGAGTATAGCCGGAAGGCTTTTGAACGCGCCTTAGAACTTCTCAATTTAACCATTTCTGATAAAAAAAATAAAAACCGCCTCAAAGAATTAACCCGTCTTTACGAAGTAATGGTTGACTACTTTGCTTTTAATAATGAATATGGTTCTACTGACGCATCATGGCAGAATTATTTCCTTGCCTTTAATTATATGGCTAAATTAGGGTGTTAGAAAAACTTGAGTGAAAATTTAGATATGGAAGTTTTCCAACCGGGCGGATTAAAAATAACAAAAGTTGCTTAATCTTAATAAAATGAAACACTTAAATATCGAAATCAAAGCAAAATGCCTTAACCATGAACAGATCAGAAAAATTTTAAAAGGACCGAAACAATCTAATGTGATTTTATTTAAATATAAACCAAATTCTTTCTTAAAAGAAATTTTAGCTAAGTCATTAGGAATTCTGGTTGTAGTTGATAAACAAAGAGAAATATATTTTATTGATAATGTAAAATTTCATTTAGATACAGTAAAAAATTTAGGCGCTTTTATAGAAATTGAAGCGATTAATATAAACAAAAATATTGGTAAAGTTAAATTATTGGAACAATGCCGATTTTATTTAGATTTATTCCAAATTTCTAAAGATAATTTGATATCTGTTTCTTATAGTGATTTATTATTAAAGCAATCAGAAACTTTAGATAAAAAATAAAAATTTAATTGAATATAAACGAATCTCTTTATTTATATAATTAAGTC
>JACPDS010000045.1:1664-2305 GCA_016183885.1 Armatimonadota bacterium | reverse complement strand
TATTTTTCATAATTTTATTTGGGGATTGAAAAAAGAAGTTAATTTATTCAAAGCTAAAATTAATCTTAAAGTCGGCCGGGCAATTAAATCGGGATTTAAATAATAAACTTTTTTATTTTTTAAAGCTAAAATATTCTTCCATGATTTTTTTTGATAAATTTCATTAATTTTAGACGTGGTAAGGATAATAATTTGAGGGTTTTGAGTGACTAGGAATTCTTCGCTGATAACTGGATAATGGATTTTTAAGTCTTGGGCGATATTTATTCCGCCGGCTAAATTAATTAATTCATCTGTTAAAGTGCCTTTAGAACAAGTTTGCAATGGTTTATTCCAAATTTCTAAAAAAATTTTAGGTTTATTTTTTATTTCTTTAGTTTTATTTTTTATTTTTTTAATCTGCAAATTAAAAATTTTAAGCAATTTTTTGCCTAAAGCTTCTTTTCCGACAGTTCTAGAAAGCATTAAAAAAGATTTTTCAAAATTGTTTAAATTTTTTGAATTTAAAATTAAAATCGGTATTTTTAATTTTTTAAATTTTTCTAAAGCTTCTTTTAAGATAGTCCCTTCGGCTACAATTAAGTCAGGGTTTAATTCAATAATTTTTTCAAAATTTAAATTAAAATCTCCAATTTTAATTT
>JACPDS010000045.1:0-1620 GCA_016183885.1 Armatimonadota bacterium | reverse complement strand
GCCGGAGGATAATTACAGTTATTAGAAACCGCGATAATATTTTTTTCTAAATTTAAAGAATAAAGCAGTTCAGTGGTGCTGGGAGAAAGAGAGATAATGCGTTTTGAATATTCTTCAGCCATAGTCAGATTAAGAGTAATTAATAAAAAAAATAAAATTAGCAAGAGAGGTTGTCTGGTCATATTAAAATATTATCATATTTAGGTTAATTCTAAAATGTCGCATAAGCATCTTATCTTTTACGGGTCTGACCTCTTTACCGACCCTTCTTGTTATTTGACAAGCATATTTATTTTCCTTTATAATTTGGACAGATTCTCATAGTTTTTAGCTGTGTAAGGTGCGGATCACAGCTTCGGCGCAATGTCTGAAGTGGATTTATATTTTTAAATAATGTTAAAGGGATATATGGTAAAGACAGGAAAAACCAGCTTCCCATGGCTTTTGATTGTTTTTATAATCGGGGCGGGTTATAAGATTTTCAGCATAAGACTGCCGCTTTTTGAAGACCTTGGATTATGGGGCTTTTCTCAGGTTGTTTGCGACCGTTTTTTGCTTGATTTTTATTCGATTCCGCATCCTCCCCTTGGGCCTGTTATATATAGGATTTTTGTTAAAATTTTTGGTTCAAGCCCTGAGATTTTAAGACTTGTGCCTGTTTTTATAACTTTAATAATGATTGTCATTTTATATCGTTTTGCCGCTGAATTTTTAAATAAAAAATCAGCGGCGATTGCGGTAATTTTACTTCTTTTTACATATTTTCCGCATCAAGCTTCCATAACGCCCGACCTTGACAGCGCATTTTTACCCTTTTTCATCACATTGATTATTTATCTTTTATACAGTTACCAAAAAAACAAAGATTTAAAGTTTATTTATCTTGCAGGTATCTTTCAAGGCATGCTGCTTCTTTTAAAGCTTCAAACACTTATGATTATGGCGCCGATTGTTTTAAGCATATATTATATTGAAAAAAATATAAAAAAGACATTTAAATTATCAGTTATAGTTTTATTAATTTCACTGGCTTTATTTTCAATCTTTCCGCTTTTTATTTACATATTTGAAAATAAATTTTTCGCCGTTATAATGAATATTATTTTTCACCAGAATACAGCCCAGATATTCAGGGCAGATAACCAAATAACATTTTTATCTTTTTTGCCGCTTGCAATAGTTTTAACTCCTCTTTATATTTATTTTCCCCTTGTTTCTTTTTTAGAGAAGAAAAAAGAGGATGACATTTTATACATCTGGTTTATTTTAATTTTAACGATTTATATCATAACCATTCCTGCCGCCTCTGCCAGCGATTTTCCAAGATATTATTCAATTTTAATTCCATTTTTTGCTTTAATTTCAGCAAGAGTTTTTGAAAATTTTTCAATAAAACCATTGAATTTATTTCTTTTTATAGCGGCGACTTTAGCAGGCGTATTTTTGATTATTTATATTAACGAGAAAAATGTTTTTCCAAATTGGTATATTGTAAGCGCTACCTGCCCAATCCAGAGAATATCCAAAAAAGTTCTTTATTATTTTTTTGGTTTTGGCAATATGCTTGGGATTTTGTGGCTTATTTTAAGAAAAAAGCGCTTTGGCAAAACAATTATGTAT
>JACPDS010000020.1 GCA_016183885.1 Armatimonadota bacterium | reverse complement strand
TTAATAAAATCTCTTGAATAATCTTATCGGGTTCTCCATAGACAATTTCAGTGGCTTTAGCGCTTCGAGAAACTGTTTTGCTTAAGAAAGCTAAACTTCCCTTATCGGTAAAAACATCTTTTACCTTTCTTTGGCTGCAGGTAAGAGGATCTATTTGAGAAGTTTTAAAAATTAAATTTTTATTATTATCTAATCTTTTTTCTTTTTTAGCTTGAAAAAAAATATTATTTAAAATATACTTCAAAGAAAACATAATTTTATCTAATGCTTCCCAAAAGCGGAAAAACCAGCTTCAAAAGCCTTTAAATTTAATTCTTCGGTTCCTTTAGGCGCATTTTTTTTGATTGATTTAATCAAGCTTTCATAAGAAGAAAACTTTCCTAAAGCGGCAATCACCCCTAAAGCCGCCATACTTACGGAAAAACTTTTTCCTGTGGATTTCATGGCAATTTCAGTTAAAGGCAAAGCGATTAAAGAAGAAAAATGCTTAGATGCTAGCAGATCTTTATCAATAATTACTATGCCATTTTCTTTAAGATCGTTTATATATTTATCATAAGCATCTTGAGATAAAGCTAAGAATAAATCGGCTTTTTCCACTTCGGGATAATCAATCTCTCTATCAGAAATAATTAATTCTGATTTACTTGGAGCGCCTCGAGCTAAAGGAGCGTAACTTTGAGTTTGACTAACGAATTTATTATCAAAAATAGCCGAAGCTTCAGCTAAAATTAAACCGGCTAAAATTAAACCCTGACCCCCTACCCCGGCTAAACGAATTTCTATCTTTGACATAATTTAGCTCTTTTTATTAACTCCTGATATTGTTTATAATATCCCGGGATGTTTTTATCCGCAAAAATTCCTCTTTTAATTTTTCCTTCTTCATCTTTTAAAGTAGTATTATTCTTAAACCAATTAAACATATCAATTGGTTTTGATAAATTATTTCTTTTCCCATAATTAATATGGCAGTTAGAAAGAGCTTCCACTATAGAAAAACCTTCTTTTTGCAAAGCTAATTTAATAAATTTTTGCAATTCTTTTAAATGATAAACCGTGCTTCGGGCAACAAAAGAAGCTCCGGCCATTTCCCCCAAACGGCAAATATCAAAAGGTTGATCAATATTTCCATAAGGACTGGTTGTAGCCAAACTATCTAAAGGAGTAGCGGGAGAAAACTGGCCTCCGGTTAAGCCATAAATAAAGTTATTAATTACAATCGCGGTTAATTCTATATTCCGCCTGGAAGTATGAATAAAATGATTGCCTCCGATAGCTACCGCATCTCCATCTCCCATAATTACTATAACATTCATTTTTGGTTTAGCTAATTTAATTCCTGTGGCAAAAGAAAGCGCTCTGCCATGAGTGGTATGTAAAGTATCAAAATCCACATAAACCGGCATTCTTCCCGCGCACCCTATCCCTGATACCATGGCAATATCGTTTTTATTTAAATTTAATTCGTCAATTGCTCCTAAAACAGCTTTTAAAACCAACCCAATCCCGCAGCCCGGGCACCAAACCGTAGGAAGAATTTTATTTTCTCTTAAATATTTTTCAATAATAGTAAGATTTATACTCATTTTTAAATTTTATCTAAAATTGCCTTTGGTGAAATTAATTTTCCATCTAAACGGTTAATCCTAATCACTTGAGCTCCTCCGAAACAAGCATTTCTTTCAACTTCCAAAACTAATTGTCCGCGGTTAAGTTCCGGCATAATAATTTTTTTTACTTTTTTTGAAACTTTTTTAATCAATTCTTCGGCAAAGGGCCAGATAGTAAGTAATTTAATTAATCCTACTTTTTTACCATTTTCTCGGGCTATATTTTTAGCCGCTTGCGCGGATCGAACGCTAATTCCATAACTGATAATCACTGTTTCAGCATCTTCTAAATCTTCTTCCTCGTATTGAATAATTTCATCTAAATTATTTTCAATTTTTCCGAAAATTCTATCTTGCCAATCATTAATTTCATCAATTCTTAAAGTAGGAAATCCAGCCTGATCATGAATTAATCCGGTAATATGAAAACGATAACCTTCCCCGAAAAGAGCCAAAGCTGGAACTTTAGAAACTTCATTTTTATAAGGATAATATTCTTCATTTTGCGTTAGTTTAACTTTCTTACGTTCATAAATTCTTATATCATGGGTGGAAATTTTTAACTTTTCCCGCATATGAGCCACTACTTCATCCATTAAAAGAATTACCGGTATGCGGTATTTTTCCGATAAATTAAAAGCTTGAATAGTTAAATCAAAAACTTCTTTTACCGAACTGGGAGAAAGAGCGATAATAGGGTGATCTCCATGAGTTCCCCAGCGCGCCTGCATAACATCCCCTTGAGAAGGGCTGGTCGGCTGACCGGTGCTGGGCCCGAGACGCTGAACATTAACAATAACACAGGAAATTTCTGCCATGACCGCAAAACCGATATGCTCCTGCATCAAAGAAAATCCCGGTCCGCTTGTGGCAGTCATAGCCTTTAACCCTCCAATCGATGCTCCGATTACTGCCGCCAAACTGGCAATTTCATCTTCCATTTGAATAAAAATTTTGTTTTGCGAAGGCAATCTTTCTGCAAGAATTTCAGCAATTTCTGTGGAAGGGGTAATCGGGTATCCTGCAAAAAAGCCTAAATTGGCTTTTATTGCAGCTTCAGCGCAAGCTTCATTTCCCGATAAAAATATATATTCTTCTTTCATTTTTTTGTTTTTTTAGGAATAATAATTCCAAAATCAGGGCAGTTTAATTCGCAGATTCCGCATAAATTGCAAAATTCCGGATGAGCCAGATAAACTTTTCCATGAGAATCTAATTTTAAAGCCCCTTTAGGACACATCTGGGTGCAAATTTCGCAGCCCTTACACCAGCTCTTAGCAAAAATAATTTTTTCTTTACCCTCTTTGATTAATTTATTAAGAGCTTTTTTAACAACTTTAGCTTTAATCCCTTTATCTAAAATTTCATATTCTTCCATAATACCACAATTAAGAATTATAAATTGAGAATTTCCTACATTCCGACTTTATGTCTGGATTCCCTTAACTTACTTAATAATTTGCCTTAAGGTGAATTAAAATTAAATTAGAAGAGGGAAAAAATTTAAGAGTTAAAAATTTGATATTGTTTTTTCCCTTCTTCATAAAGATCCCCTCCATAAATATCATTTATTACAATAGCAAAAAAATTTTCCACTTTAATCTGCATTAACGCTTCTGCCCCCAAGTCCTCATATGCTAAAATTTTTGCCTCTTTAATAGATTTTGAAATTAAAGCCCCTGCTCCCCCAATAGCGGCTAAATAAACCGCTTTATATTTTTTAAGAGCTTCCTTTACTTCTTGAGATCTCGCCCCCTTTCCGATCATTCCTTTTAATCCTAATTTTAATAAAGGAATAGTATAAATATCCATTCTTCCGCTGGTAGTCGGCCCGCAAGAGCCGATTACTTTACCTGGAGGCGCCGGCGAAGGTCCCATATAATAAATTACCGCTCCTTTTAAATCCAGAGGTAATTTTTCTTTTTTATTTACAGCTTCAATTATTCTTTTATGAGCGGCATCTCGAGCCGCATATAAAATTCCATTTAAATATACTTTTGTTCCCGAAGTAAGTTTTTTAATAATTTCATCTTTAATCGGCAATTTAATCTGCATATTCAGTTTCCTTAACTTGAGATAAAATTTCTAAAACATCTTTCCCCATTAAAAAATCTAAACTGCAGTCACAGCCATTAATAAAAATTCCCGCCGATAAATTGTATTTATTTATATCCTCTCTTTGAGTTAATTGATGAGATTTTAAGTTTATTTTTTCTCCGCAGCTATTTAATAAACTTTCAGCGCGTTTAGCTACGCCATAACTATAAGGGCACCAGGGATTAAAAAATAATTCCACATTATAAACATCTTGTTTTAAAACAGGGCTGAATTTAGATTTTAAAAATTTAGGAGGCGAAAATTCTTTGGAAAAACTTCTGGCTAAAAGATATAAGTTTAATCCGAATGACTCCTCGTCAACAATTTTAAAATCAAATTTTTTGAAAAAATCTTTATTCATAATTAAATGATCGGTAGCCCAAACTGCCGCCCCATAATATCCATCATACATAGCATGAGTTAAACAATTTTTAAGCAAAAGCTAATTTCATCTTATAGCCTTTTTTAAGAGCCTCTTTTACCCATTCTTTTTTTGCTTCCCAGCTAAGATGTCTTTCTCTTTCAGGAAGAAGACTTCCGCAGGCTTTAGGCAAAAGATTAAGATTGTTTTCTTTTAATTCAATAATTTTCATAAAACCGCTTCTTTAACTCGCGCGCTATGACATTGTAAATTAATTCCTACGGGAAGACTGGCAATATGACAAGGAAAATACTCGATATGCACAGCCAGCGCGGTAACTAAACCTCCAAAACCTTCCGGTCCAATTCCTAATTGATTAACATGTTCTAAAATCTCTTTTTCTAACTTGGCATAATCAGAATTAAAATTAGGGATTCCGATTTTTCTAAGCAAAGCTTTCTTGGCTAAATACATGGCATAATCAGA
>JACPDS010000034.1 GCA_016183885.1 Armatimonadota bacterium | reverse complement strand
AAAATAATTCTTTTACTTTTTTATTTTCATAAGTTAAAATAAAAATACTAAAAATAAAACTAATCAAAAACGGACTTGTTATATCAAACCAGAGATTCTTTTTAAATAAAAAAATTGAAGAACTTAATAAAATAATATTTAAACTTAAAAGCAAAAGGATTCTTTTCCTCCAATAAGAAAATTTATAAAAAATTAAAGCATTAATTAAAATTAAAATTATTATAAATATATCCGAATTAAAATAAGGAATAATATAATCGTTCTGCAAAATAGTATTAATGGCATTAGCATGAATTTCTCCTCCGGGGATGCGCGCTTCAGCACTTACGGGGGTGAGAAATTGGTCGTTAGGTTCAAAAGAATTATAAATTAAAACAATTTTATCTTTAAAAACTTCTTTAGAGATTTTTCTTTCTATAAGTTCATCATAATAATACTCTTGATTATGGCGTCTAAAATTCCCCCTTTTTCCGGTAAAATTAATTAACATTAAAGGAAGATTTTCCTCATTCTTTAATAGAGGAATTTTATATTTCCCGATAATTAAGTTTTTATCGTTAAAATTTATCGGAAAATTTTGAAGATTATCTTTTAAGAGAACAGCCATTAAACTTAAAGATAAATACTCGATTTTTTGAATTATGGGAGTTTTTATAAAAAGCGCAACTCCTCTAAATTGATCACTTATAATTCTTCCCGGAATTACATGTCCAAAATAAGCCTTGCTTTTTAAAAAATTTTCCGGAGGAGTTGAAAGCATCCGGGAAGCTGAATCCCAGGGAAGAGCAAAAATCACTCTTTTATGTTTATTAACAGCTTGAATTAAACTTTGATCTTCTTTAGTTTTTTGATTTAAATAAAAATCAAAGATTACTATCTTTGCCCCGCTTTCAGTTAAAATGTCCAAAGCTTTTTTAAATAACAAACGATTCCACGGCCAGCGCCCGTATTTTTGCAAAGAATTATCTTTATCAATATTAATTAAAATTAAATCTTTAACAGGCGCTCTTTCAGGTTTCCGCTGGATTAAATAATCAAGCCATTTTAAACGAATATTTATTAAAAGGTTGGAAAATAAAGGTGTTTTAAAATTTAAAAGGATAAAGATTATAAAAGAAAATCCAAAATAAATTAAATTTTTTTTAGAAAGAAAATTATCTCTCATTTAAGAAATTCTTGAATGAATTTCTGATATTTCCTTTGATAAACATTAAATTCAGCTTGGAACACAGCAAATTTACTTTGAGCTAATTCTTTAAAATCAGCTTTTTCTCCGGCGTCGGTAAAAATTAAAGATTTTTTAAAATAATCTAAAGCGGAAACTAAAGCTCTGTGACCTATAAGGAATTCTTCATCTGGAACAATAATTTTTATTTCTTCTTCAGCCCAGCGTAATTGATCCATCAAATCTTTAGAAACTGCCCCGGAGCGTTTTAATGAATCAGCTTCAATTAGCTGATAAATTTCCGAAAACTTGTCTATAGCTTCAATATATTTTAAGATGGTTTTATGCCAAGCGGTTACTAATTCTGCATTAATTTGAGAAGGAGAAGAAGGAGTTATTCCCAAAGAAGCAATTTTAGATTGAGTATTTTCACCAAGATAGACTGCTCCAATTTTATTAGAAAATTTAACTTTTCCTTTAGCCACAGTTAAAGTAGATTCTGAATTATCGGAAACTTTAAAATCTAATTCTGTGCCTTCAATTGCCGCCGCGCCGGCAGGACTCATAATTACAAAATTATTTTTTTGGAATGTGACCTTTGCCCAGATTTCTCCTAAATAAATTAATAAAAATTTCTTTTTGGTTTTCGGCTCAAATTTTATTTCTAAGCGGCTGTTTTCTTTAATTTTTATTTCTGTTTTATCTTTTAACAAAATTACCGCATAAGAAGAAGCGTTAGTTTTTATAATATCTCCGTTAAAAAGAGGCATACGTATTTTCCCAAGAAGTTTTTCCCCGCTCCGATTTACTTCCAATCTTCCATAGATTCCAATAATTAAAGCTTGAGCTTTCATTTCTTGAGCTAAAACAAAGCTAAAAATGCAAATAAATAAAACTAAGATTGAACTTAAAATGAATTTTTTATTCATTAATTATTTTCTTTTAGCTTTATCTTTGGGCATAACGCCTTGAGTGCCGGGAGCGGCTTTGCCTGTGCAGGTTTCTTCATCAACGCTGATAATTTCGATTTCACCGACTGGTTTATTTAAAATCTTTTTTTCTTTAGTAAGCGGATCGGTTATTTCTTTCGGCCTAAAAATAATAAAACGCATTCCTTTTACTATTCCATGTTTTGCGCCAATATTTAAAGATATTTGCTCTCCATCCACATCAATCACATAACCCTCTAGTTTAACGCTTTGAGGAACTTCTTTAAATTGAACGGTTTCTAACTGATTAACGGCATCTTGAGCTACTTTATTCATTGACTTTCCTAAAGCGGAATTTAGAAATTCTTCATTATTATATCCTAGCCCTACACCTCCAACAAACCCTGCAAAACCAAAATCCTGCACAGTAGTTTCATCTTTAGCGGTAATTCCGGCGCCATATAAACCTGAAGAAACATTAGTTAAATGAAGAGATACAGCGCAGCGCACTTTTTTAGATTTTAACTTTACTCCCCCTCCCCAGGGTAAAGGAATAGCTATTGCGCCTCCGCCTTCTTCTCCTACTTGAGAAAATTCTGTTACGCTTCCGGTTAAAATATATTCTACTCCGATTAATTTCCCCACTTCCACAGCAGTTTCCGGAGTAATTTCCCCTGAAACGGAAAGATTATGCTCCTGCATTACGGCGGCTAAATTTTGACGGTCAAATACCAAAAAACGCTGTGATTTAATTAATTGATTAATAATTAAATCCGTCATAGCTTGAGCGGGATCAAAATCTCCCTGCCAAAAGTAAGAAATTCCGGCGGAATTTTTAATATTAATTACCGCAATTCTTTTAGAATCTTGAGAAAAAGCCAGTTTAATTGAAAAAATAGTAAAGATTAAAATAATACTAAAGTATAATTTAATTCTCATTAACTTAAACCTCAAACTTTCTTTAATTTTTATTTTGGTAATTTCTATAAATTAATCTTGCAGTCCTTTTTAAATGTAATCACAAAGCAAAGATATCATAATTAAATACACAAGGAAAATGTCCCCCCTCACCCTTTCCCTCTCCCTCAAGGGGAGAGGGACGCCCTGAAGTTCTTTTAAAAGGAAATGAAGATTAATTTATAGAATTTTTAATTCTTAAATTATTTTAATAGAGGATGTTAAATTAATTCAAAATTTTAAAGAAAAGACAATTTTAGCGGCTTTAATTTTATCTGGCCGGGAAAAAGAAGCCCGCGAAGCTTTATTTGAATTAGAACTTTTAGCTTATTCCGCCGGGGCGGAAGTAGTAGATAAAGTAATTCAAAGAAAAGACAATCCTGAGGCCTCTTTTTTTATTGGAAAGGGCAAAGCTCAGGAATTAAGAGATTTAGCTTTACTTAAAAAGGCAAATTTAATAGTTTTTTTAAATGATCTTCGTCCCATTCAAGAACGCAACTTAACTGAATTAATCGGCAAAAAGGTAATTGACCGCCAGGCTTTAATTTTAGATATTTTTGCTCAAAGGGCTAAAACTAAAGAAGGTAAAATTCAAGTAGAATTAGCTCAGTTAAATTATCTTCTTCCGCGTTTAACAGGATACGGAATAATTCTTTCCCGCCTGGGCGGCGGAATAGGCACAAGGGGACCGGGAGAAACAAAATTAGAAAGCGATCGTCGTCATATTTCCCGCAGGATTGCCACTTTAAATAAAGAGTTAAAAAAAATCAGACAACATAGAAATTTATTAAGGGAAAGTCGTCATAATAAAGGTTATCTTATAGGCGCTCTGGTAGGATACACTAATAGCGGGAAATCTACTCTTTTAAATGCTTTAACCGGCTCAAATGTTCTGGTAGAAGATAAGGTTTTTGCCACTTTAGACCCGGCTACCAAAAAATTAAAATTTTTTGGGAATAAAGAAATTCTTTTAGAAGTTAAAGAAGCGGATATAATTTTACCGGTTTTAGATGTTTCAAGTTCCTCATGGAAAGAACATTATCAGGTAGTAAATGAAGTTTTAGAAGATTTAGCGGTAGATGATAAACCTAGAATTAATATTTTAAATAAGATTGATTTAATTAAAGAAAAAAATATTTTAATCGAAATTAAAAATCATATTCCAGAGGGCTTATTTATTTCCGCTTTAAGAAAAGAAAGTTTAAGGGAATTAATTAATAAATTAAGATTAATTTCAAAGGGTGTTGGCTAAAATTTATCTCTAATGTCGAATCGCTCCTTGAGTTTCTTTATATATTTCATATTTTTAAAAATTTTAAAAAAAATTATTAATTTCCTAAAATTTTTACCCAAACTTTTCTATTTCGCGGACCGTCAAATTCCATAAAATAAATTCCCTGCCAGGTGCCTAAGGCTAATCTGCCATCTTCTATAATTAATGAAATCTCCGAACCTAAAATGCCGGCTTTAATATGAGCGGCTGAATTTCCTTCTAAATGTTGATAACTGCCGTGAAGAGGAATTAATTTCTCTAAAGTATTTTTAATATCTTTAATTACGCTCTCATCGGCATTTTCATTAATAATAATTCCGGCGGTAGTATGAGGGACAAAAATCAGAATAATTCCCTGATTTATTTTATTTTCTTTAATTATTTTTTCTACTTTATAAGTAATATCCAGAGCTTCTATTTTTTGAGTGGTTTTAATTTCAAAAATTTGCAAAATTCTTTCACCTTAATATTAATAAATATACGGCTCAGATGGCGGATGAATAATGGGAGGCGGCGGCGGATTACCGCTTTGGGGAGCGGCAACTTCATTTTTAGGCGCAGAAGAGCCAGAAACTTCATAAGGAATTACAATGCCGGGATCGTTTACTGGAGGGGCGGGAGGATTATTAGGAGTAATCGTTGTGGTTTGCCCGGCGGGAATAATTAAAGTTATTCCCGCGGCGCTTACTTCTATTTGACCGCTTCCCACTCCTACTTTTGTGGTTCCATCAGCTTCAACTTGAGAATAAAAATCTGTTCCTCTCACCGCTAAAACCGCTGTGGGAGTTTGAACTTCAAAATATTCATCTTTTCCAAAAAGTTTCTCTACATGCGTCCAGATTTTTCCAATATTTTGAATAAATTTAAAGCCTTTAGCAGAAGCTTTTTCATCTAATTTAGCTAATTGAATTTGAGTATTTTCATATAATCTTATCACATGACCGCCCTGGATTAAAATTTTAGCTTCAGAATTTTTTAAAGTACGGGCAAAATCTTCAGCTTTTAACGGTCGGGAAGAAAAAATTTCTTTCCATTCATTTTCCTGAAATTTTTTACTCTCCACTATCCCTTTGCTTTTTACTACTATCTTCCATCCTCCGGCTGATTCTTGAGAATAAGCGCTTCCTTTAAATGATAAAATCGCAATAAAAAATACGCAAAATATAATGGTTAATAATTTTATAATACCTTTATTCATAAATTTTCCTCCTTCTTTAAAATCAACCACAGAGTACACAGAGAAAGCTATTTTCTTCCGCTAAAAGCGGAAAAAATATACACTTCCTCTGTGCCCTCTAAAAATTATTAATCTCTTTATACTTTAATAACTTCGTTCTCTAACCACCCAATCTATTTCTATGTTTCCTGCTGTCTATTATCTTTCATGTGCAATTTCTATATCGAGAGCACAGAGAATTTTTTCGTTTAGAGAAAAAAAATATTCTTTTTTCTCTGTGCCCTCTGTGGTTTTATTTTTCCTCCTTTAAATTTAAAACTTCATAAATCTCTACAGGTTTTTCTTTTCCTTTAACTTTAATTGGTTCGAGTTTATTGGCTATAGTAAAATTTTTTATTTCTTCATAAGTATTTTGGCTGATTAAAATTTGTCCTCCTTTAGCCGCCGCATAAAGACGCGCGGCTAAATTAACATTGTCTCCAATTACCGTATAATCCATTTTATGCTTGGAGCCGATATTTCCTAAAATTACTTCCCCGGTGTTTATTCCTATACCTATGCTAAAAGTTGGCTTCCCTAATTTTTGCCATTTTTCCTGGAGATTTATAATTTCTTTTTGCATCTCCCATGCGGCTTTAACGGCTCTTTGGGCATCATCATTCTTTGGCATAGGAGCGGAAAAAACCAACATCATACAATCTCCAATAAACTTATCAATATAAGCATTATATTTTACCGCAATTGCGGTCATTAAGGCATAATATTCATTTAATAAACCAACCACCTCCTCCGGAGGCAATTTTTCCGATAAACTGGTGAAACCGCGAATATCAGAAAAGAAAATAGTAACTTTTTCTTTTTTGCCTTTTAATGATAAATTTTAATCCCGCTAAAAACTAAAAATAAGTTAAGTAAAGGAGGAAAAATTGAAATTAATAAATTATAATGGGAAAAAATATAGTAATTGCCAAAAAAATAAATCAAAAATAAAGCCGATAAAGCTAAAACTCCTAAGATTAAATTTGTTTGACTTAGAATTAAGCCTAAAATCATTCCTAAAGATAAAATAATTAAATAATTATCTAAGCTTTTAAAAGTCTTTAAGAAATTCCTCTCTAAAATTGAGCCGATTATATTAGCATGTATATAAATTCCAGGCATTTTCCCCAGCGGAGTACTTTTTATATCTTCTAAGGCTAAAGCTGTCGCTCCTACTAAAACCAATTTATTTTGAAAATATTTTTTAAGTTTTTCTTTAGAAAACTGCATTACTTCATAAAAACTAATCGTATCTTCCCAAAAAGGCTGAAACTCTTTATAATAATCTTGTTCTTCTAATTTTTCCGGCCTTTCAATTTTTGGAAGAACATAATTAATAGGCATTAATCCATAATTTAAAGGAATAGAAAAATTATTTAAAATAAATTCATTATTAGAAGGCAAAGACGATATTTTTTCTAAGGGAATGCCTAAAAATTTTGCCGATACCAATATATCCCATGAATAAAAAGGATAACTGCCGATTACAGGTAAAATTAACTGAGTATTACGCGTCACACCGTCTCGATCGGGATCTATGCCTACAAATCCTAATCTTTGATCAATTAATTTAATTTTATTTGTAGAAGACAACTCCGTTAATTGTTTTTTTAAGGGGCGTCGGATTTGAATTTTTCCGGCGCTGTCTTTATAATGCAGGAGAGCGAAAATAATATTATCATATTTTAAAAAAACTTTAGCTAATTTGTAATCAGCGCTCGTGTATAAATCAGGATCGGCAAAAATAATATCAAGAGCGATAACTTTAGGATGAGATGATTCTAAACGTTCGATAAAATCGGCAAAAACATCCCTTCTCCACGGCCAGCGCCCGATTTTATCTAAAGAATAATCATCGATATTAACTAAAATAATTTTGGAAGAACTTTCTTTGAAAACCGGATTGTTTTCAAATCGGCTGTTGCGAAAAGCAAAGAAACTATCTAAAATAAATTTATCTACTAATTCAAAAAAATTTGAAGATTTAAAATGACTGCTCCACCAGGAAGAAAAAATCAAAAAAGTTAAAAATAAAAAGCTGATTATAATTGACAAACAAAAAGTTTTTAGCTTTTGCTTAGAGGTTAATTTAGTTTTCTTCATTTATTAATTGAATTTTTTAGTTAAGCAACCGAAAGTATCGAAGATTTTTATTTGACAGGTATTCCATTTATATACCGAATATAAATAGGCTTGCGCCAAAACCAGAAATAACTTTTAAAGCCAACAATTTTGCTTCCTGTAAATGGCTTGCCATTTTCATAATATAGTCCTTGATAATTCCCGCTTCCTAATTTCCCGCCTATATAATATAAGCCATTTTTAATTCCGCTAAAAGGCGGTTTAGCAACTTCCCTGATAATAGTGGTAATTTTGGCGGGCTTACCTTCTATATAAAGTATTCCTTGATATAGACCGCTTCCTAATCTTCCATTTACATAATATTTTCCATTATAATTCCCGCTAAATAATCTTCCATTTACATAATATAATCCATTATAATTCCCACTTCCTAATTTCCCGCCTATATAATATAAGCCATTTTTAAATCCAGTAAATAGTTTAGCGGGTGTTTTGACAGGAGTGGGGGCAGGCGTGGTTTTTGTTGGAATTGGAGTTGGAATAGGCGCAGATGTCTTGGTAGGTGTTGAAGAAGGAATCTTTATTTGGGTAGGAGTTGAATTCGGCGTTATAACAGGAGAAGGACTTTGAGTCGCTGCAGTTGGAGTAGCGCGACCAGAAACAGGAGGCGGAGTAAAAGTAGTTTGTGTGGTTATTGGAGTATTTAAAGCCATTAAACTTCCAGCGGGCGCGGTATAACTAATTTCCGCCGGACCTAAACCTTTTATTTTAAGATAAATATTTTCATTTCCCAAAGTAAGAGCAATCACACATTCCTGGAAACTTTTTGGTCCTTTATTAGTATTTCCTTCGGGAATAGAAATCCTGCCGGTAGGATCATAGCCCAATAAATTGCCGAAATTAGTACTTAAAATAATTCCGTCTTTTAATAGAATATTTTTTAAAACCTGTTCACTTTGAGAAAAAGGAGTACTTAAAATAGAATTGCTATAACCCAATTTAGAAAGTTTATAAGAACTTGAAGAAAAATTAAAAATAGAATTAATTGTTTCTTCTTGATTTTCCGTTAAAGACGGGGCGGTAAAAGAAAGAGCGATTTTCTGAGCTTCACTAAGATGAGATTTTAATATTTCTGCGGCGGATTTTAATTTTTGAGTTCTTTGATATTTAGTAAATTTAGGCAAACTTATTGCTAAAATCAACCCGATAATTCCAATAACTACTAATGTTTCTATAAGAGTAAATCCCGTTTTCTTTTTTTCCATCTTAATCTATTCCTCTTCTAAAGCTTTAATTAAAGCCTGTAAAACCACCGGATCAAAACAATTAGCTTTTTGACTAACAAAATCATAAATGCTGTGATTTTGAATTTGTTTTTGTTTCATTTCATAATTCCACATCTCATAGCTTTCAGCTAAAGCTAAAATTTTACCTTCTTGAGAAAATTCTTTAATTCCTTTAGGATAACCGCTTCCATCTATACATTCATGGTGAACTTCAATAATCGGAGCTACTTTTTCTAATAAAGTAATCGATTTAATCATTTCTGCTCCTAAAATAGGATGAAATTGATCTCCTTTAATCGATAATTCGGAAATTTTTAATTTTCCAATGTCATGAATTAAAGCGGCATAATAAATATTTTCATAAGTTTTTCCCGATATTTCTAATCGTCTGGCAATGGATGTGGCAATTCTTCCCACATTCATGCAATGACCTTCCGGGGTATCAGTAATAGATTCTATAGCCATTACTATAATTTCTATCATATGCACAAAGAAATTCTGCAATTTTTCCAAATTTTGAGAATTATCAATAGCTACTGCGGCTTGAGAGGCTAAAATTCCTAGATAATTTAAATCGTCATTATTAAAACCCTTAGTTCTTTTATTTAAAGCTTGAATCACGCCGATTAAATTATTTTCCCATATTATCGGAACACAGGCGATTGATTTAGTTTCAAAAGCGCTAATTTCATCGGCTCTTTTTAAATGCCGGGGATCATTTTTTACATCATTTACAATTAAATTCTTCCGTTCCCGCGCTACATAACCGGCAATTCCTTCTTTAACTGAAAAACGTATGCGCTTAACTTTCTCACCCTTTTCTCCTAAAGCTACTTTAAAATAAAGTTCTTGATTTTCTTCATCCATTAACAAAATCGAACTAGCTTCAGCATCGCAAACTTCCTTAGTCACTTCCATAATTTTCTCTAAAAGCTCATCTAAATCATGGATTGATGAAAGCTGTTGACCTGTTCTGCAAAGCAAAGAAAGACCATCAATCAATTTAGTTTTTTCTAAAGCCATTTTATTTCCTCCTTATTAATTTTCGGTATTATCAAAAAATAACCACAGAGTTCACAGAGAAAGTTATTTTCTCCCGCTAAAAGCGGAAAAATATAATCTTTTCCTCTGTGCCCTCTTTAATTTTATTCGTTAATTTTCTTTAGTCACTCTCCAAATTTCTTCTAAAGTAGTAACCCCTTGGGTTATTTTATCAAGCCCATCTTCAATTAAAGTTTTTAATCCCTCTTTTTTAGCTTGACTTTGAAGTTCATGAGAAGAAGTGCGGTGCATAATCATTTCTCTAATTTTATCGGAAACAATCAAAAGTTCATAAATTCCCGATCTGCCTTTATATCCGCTATTTTTACATGCCGGACATCCCGTTCCTTTATAAACTTTTATTTTATAAGGATCAAAATTATATCTTTTAAATAAATCAATTTCTTCGGCTTTAATAGAATCTTCAATTTTACAGGAAGGGCAAATTTTTCTTACCAATCTTTGGGCTAAAATTGCATTTAAACTGGAAGCTAATAAAAACGGCTCAATAGACATATCAATTAAACGGGTGATAGAGCTTACCGCATCATTGGTATGCAAAGTGCTTAAAACTAAATGTCCGGTGAGCGCCGCCTCTATAGCTACTTCAGCCGTTTCAGTATCGCGGATTTCTCCAACCATAATTACATCCGGATCTTGTCGTAAAAATGACCGCAAACCGGCAGCAAAAGTTAAACGAATTCTTGGATGAGCTT
>JACPDS010000019.1 GCA_016183885.1 Armatimonadota bacterium | reverse complement strand
ATCAGGAAAATCCGCAGCTAAAATAAAACTGGAAAAACTTAATATAAAACTTAAAATTAATATTCCTAAAATAACTTTCTTCAATTTTATCCTCCTTTATTCTAATTTAGATATAAATGTAAAACTCTAAGCGTTAATTTTTTAAAACTTACCTATTTAGTTCTCTTAATCGCTTATGTTTTTTACTTAATTTATTATCTGCCGTTTATTATAAACAACACCTCCTTAAAATTTTTTATATTTATTATACTTAAATAAATTCATTAAAAAGATATTTATTTAAATTAATTTTATTCTCTTTTGAAATTTTAATTCCTTCTTTTTTTAAAATTTCTTTTTTTTTTTTTATTCCTTCCTGATAAAAACCGATATTTCCATTTGACTTTATAACCCTATGACAGGGAACTTTTTTAGTATCTTTATTCTTAGCCATAGCTGTCCCTACTATTCTATAAGCCCTTGGCTTTCCTATTGCGCAGGCAACACTTTTATAAGTTGTAACTTTTCCTTTCGGCACCCGGCTTACCATTTTATAAATCTTTTTAAATAAAGCTGAACTATTTTTATTATGATTAATTTCCATATTAATTATATTTAAAATTTTATATTTCTTCTAAATTCTCCTTTTATATTTTTTATTTTATAATTTTTTTAATAAATTTTAAATTCTATCAAAATAAGTTCACTTTTAATTTTTAATTGATAAAACATTCAAAAGACTTGACAAATTAAAATTTTTAAATATAATTAGGAATAATTACTACTATTAATTAGAATTTATAATAAGATTAAATTATGTCTAAATTAAAAATTAAAATTACCCGCCAGCGTAAAATAATTTTAGAAGAACTTAAAAGAGTTGCCTCGCATCCCGGCGCTGATAAAATTTATGAAATGGTCAGACTTAAATTGCCAAAAATCAGTCTGGGGACTGTTTATCGTAATTTAGAAATTTTAGCTAAATATAATATAATTAAAAAGCTTGAATTTGGAAGCAATCAAAAACGCTTCGATGGCAATCCTGAAAATCATTTTCACATTAGATGTTTAAATTGCGGAATTATAGACGATTTATTTCTTGAAAAATTAAATAATCTTAAAAATATTCTTCCCAAAGAAGATAAAGGTTATAAAATAATTGGATATAATTTAGAGATAACAGGATTATGTTCTAAATGCAAATTAAAATAACAAAAGAAAGGAGGGAACTTAAAAATGAATTTAAAAGGCGCGAAAACAGAAAAAAATATCTTAACGGCATTTGCCGGAGAATCGCAGGCAAGAAATCGTTATACTTACTTTTCAAGTAAAGCTAGAAAAGAAGGTTATTTCCAAATAGCCGATATTTTTGAAGAAACATCCAATCAAGAGAAAGAACATGCCAAAAGATTATTTAAATTGCTTGAAGGAGGTGAAATTGAAATTCAAGCTAAATTTCCCGCCGGCATAATAGGAAAAACCCAAGAAAATCTTAAATCTGCCGCAGACGGAGAACATTATGAATGGACTGAAATGTACCCTGGTTTTGCTAAAATAGCTAAAGAAGAAGGATTTGAAGAAATTGCCAAAATATTTGAAGCTATTGCTATCGCTGAAAAACAACATGAAAAGCGTTATCTTGTTTTATTATCTAATATTAATACCAATCAAGTATTTAAAAAAGGAAAAAGTGTTATATGGCGCTGTAAAAACTGCGGATATCTCCATGAAGGCGGAGAGGCGCCTGAATGCTGTCCAGCATGTATTCATCCAAGAGGATATTTTGAATTATTATGCGAAAACTGGTAACTAAGAAGAAAATTTTAAATGATGAAAGGAGTAAATATAATGACAAAACAATTAGAAATTTATAAATGCGAAATTTGCGGGAATATTATAGAAATAATCCATGCCGGAAATGAAGCGCCAAGATGTTCTGAGCATCCTATGAAACAACTCCTAGAAAACACAACGGATGCATCTAAAGAAAAACATGTCCCTGTAATAGAAAAAGTTAATGGAGCATTTAAAGTGGTTATCGGAAGCGTTCCGCATCCTATGGAAGAAAAACATTTTATCGAATGGATTGAATTAATCGCCGACGGAAAAGCCTATCGTCAATTCCTAAACCCCAAAGATAAACCAGAAGCTTTCTTTAAAATTGAAGCTGATAATGTTGTTGCCCGCGAGCATTGTAATTTGCACGGCTTATGGAAAAATCAAATTTAAAAAGGAGATGAATAAAAAATGATTCAAATTGGACAAAAAATTCCAGATTTTGAACTGGATGTATTTCAAGATAATTTAATTAAAAAAATTAAACTTTCCGATTACAAAGGTAAATGGATAGTTTTAATATTTTATCCAAATGATTTTACTTTTATATGTCCCACGGAGCTAGAAGAAGCCTCTAAACTTTATGATGAATTTAAAAAACTTAATACTGAAATATTAGCTGTAAGCACGGATACAGTTTATGCTCACAAAGTATGGCATGATACTTCTCCCAGCATAAAAAAAATTACCTTTCCCATGGTAGCCGATCCGGGAGGAAAACTTTGCAGAGAATTTGGCGTTTATATTGAAGATAGAGGCATATCTTTAAGAGGAAGCTTTATTATTGATCCAGACGGAATACTTAAAGCTTTGGAAATTAATGATAACAGCATGGGCAGAAACGCTCAAGAACTCCTGCGAAAACTCCAAGCCGCTTCTTTTGTCAGAGAACACCGCGGACAAGTCTGCCCCGCCAGCTGGAAACCCGGAAAAGAAACTCTTAAACCAGATTTAGAATTAGTTGGCAAAATATAGAAGTATTTATGCTAAATTAAAAATTTAACGAAGAATTCAGTATTTAGAATATAGGAGACAGAATAATAAAAAAACATTCTGAATTCTGACTCCTGTCTTTGCGAATTCCTTAATTTAAGTTTAAAATTTAGAATTTTTATAAGGTTTGATAAAATCAATACCCATATACGCCCAGATATAACTTCGGGGCGTATATCTTTTTAAACAGCCTGCCGAGCTCCAATCTGCATATAATTAAATAATTTACTTGACAAATATTTTATTATATATATAATTTATATTATAAATATTTTACTTATAAAAATATCATAATCTTAAATAATAATAAAAATGCTTATCGAAAAAAAAATAAACCGTTTTTTAGAAGCCCTAAACAAAATCCGCAAGTTTATTGTTAATCTGGAAAGTTTTTCCAATGAAGAAAATTTAAATAAACTTGAACTTATGTTGTTATCTTTCATTTATCAAGAAAAAGAGCTTATTATGAGTAAATTGGCTAAAAGCTTGGGAATTAGTTTAAGCACAGCCACGGTAATTGTAGATAATTTGGTGAAAAAAAAACTTATTCTCAGAAAAAGAATTTCAGATGACAGGCGTATTGTAAAAGTTCTCTTGACAAAAAAAGGCGAAAATATCGCCTTAAATTATCAAAAAAAGAAAAAAGAATTAATTGAAAAAATGTTAACCATGCTTAGCGAAAAAGAACAAGAAAATTTTATTTTAATTTTAGAAAAAATCGCTCAAGAAAATGAAGAAAGAATTGAAATTAAAAAAGATAGGAAAGTATAATGATTTTAAAAATTTTTAGATTGATATTTTTTTTATCTATTTTATTTTTTAATCTTGATTTTCAAAAAATATCTGCTCAAGATAAAAGTTCTCCTGAAACGCAAAAAGCATTAAATCTAGATAACTGTATTAATATAGCTATAGCTCAAAACCCAAATATCAGAATAAGCATGGAAGAAATAAATGCCGCCCGGGCAAAAGTCGGACAAGCCAAATCTTTCAGCCTCCCTGCTTTTACCTTTATTTCTTCTTTTACCAGAACCCGCTCGCCTCAAGGATCTCCCATCACCAGCACTATAGGAGGAAACACCTTTACTATTCAATCTGCTCCTAGATATCTAAGCACTGTTAACGACCAATTACTGCTATCTAAAATAATTTTTGATGGAGGTAAAATCAGGGCGCAAATTAATCAAGCCGAATCAAATCTATCTGCTTCCATTTATAACCTTAAAGCGGAGCAAAATAATTTAATTTTTAATGTATCGCAGGCTTATTATAATTTACTGCTCGCAGAACGTCTAATAAAAACAGCGGAAATGGGGCTCATCCAAGCTGAAGAACATTTAAAAATTGCCCAGAAAAACTTTAAAATCGGCATAAGCGCGAAAGCAGATGTAATTTTCACCGAAGTTCCCGCAGCCACAGCAAAATTAAATCTCGCCAAAGCTAAGCAATCTAAAAATCTGGCGGAAGCAAATTTAAATAGACTTATGGGACTGGATATAAATACTAAGCTTTTAATTGAAGATGAACTTGTATATATAGATACTAATTTTGAGCCGGAAATTTTACAGGAAGAGGCTTTAAAAAATCGGCCGGAATTATCTAAGTTTCAAGCTCAAATTGATTCATTTAAATCAGCTTTAATAATATCCAAATCAGGTAATTTGCCAAATTTAAGCACTAGCGCAAATCTTGGAGTAACCGGATATGACAATATCATTATTCCGGAATATAAAGGATGGAGTTTAAATCTTAACCTTTCATTTCCCTTTTATAACGGAAATCTTACTAATTATCAAATAAAAGAAGCCGAAGCAAATTTTAAAAAAGCTCAAAATATTCTTGAACAGACAAAACTTGATATTCTGTTACAGGTAAAACAAGCTTATCTTAACTTTATTACCGCCAAAGAAAATATTTCTACCGCTAAAGCCCAGCTTGCTAAAGCCAATGAAAATTTGCGTATGTCTGAAGGCCAATACAAGACAGGAGTTTCCCCTATAATCAATGTAATCGATGCTCAGGTCCTCCAAAATCAAGCGCTTTTAGATGAAAACAATGCCCTTTATTCTTACAAACTGGCTATTGCCCAGATTAAACAAGCCATCGGAAAATAGGAGGAAGTTAGTCATTGAAAAAAAAGATTGTATATTTAATAGGAATATTACTGGTTCTCCTTGTAGTGATAAGAATATCTCTATCAATAAAAGAAAAAATCAATAAGAAAAATATCCGCGCATTTGAAAAAACAGTAGTACAAGTTACTCCTGCTCTGATAACTGATTTAACTGATAGCGTAGAACTTACCGGTTCTGCCCAACCTATCTTAAAAACTACTTTTTCTTCAAAAATTATAGCAAAAGTTAAGGAAATTTATGTTAATGAAGGAGATAAAGTAGAAAAGGACGCTCTTCTGTTATTAATGGAAGATTCAGATTTAACCGCTCAGGAACATCAATCTATTGCCAGTGTTTCCGCCGCTAAAGCTCGACTTCAACAATCAATAGAACGCTCCCCTATCACACAAATACAAACTAAAGGTTCGCTTGACCAGGCAAAAGCAAATCTTAGATCTTCTGAATCAAGTTTCGATAATGCTAAAAAAAATCTTGAAAGACAAAAAAAACTTTTTCAAGAAGGCTATATTTCTCAACAAATATTAGATAATGCTGAAAACCAATATCAAATAGCAAAATCTCAACTTTTAAATTCGAAATCCATACTTAAAGGAGCTAAAGCCAATCTATCCCAAAATATAATCCAGGAAGAAGATGTAAGCGCTCTTTCAAACCAGCTTAAACAGGCGCAGGCAAATCTTGAATATATAAAAACTCAAATAGAGCAAACTAAAATTATCGCTCCTTATTCAGGTTATATTACCGGCAGGTTTGTAGATCCGGGCGCGCTGGCTTCTCCCGGCGCTGAGCTTCTTTCTATAGCTAATCCCGATACTGTCTGGGTAGAAATTATGCTTCCTGAAGAATATATTAATAAAATAACTCTTGGGAAAATAGTAACGATTACCTTTGATGCCTTAGATTCCAAATCTTTTAATGGAAAAATAGTCCAGATTAATCCGGGAGGTGATTCTAAAAACCTTTCTTTTAAAATTAGAATCGCTATTCCTAATTCAAATCATACTATAAAAGTTGGAATGTTTGCCAGAGCTAAAATCGTTCTTAAAAAATATAAAAATGTTGTCACAGTTCCTAAAGATGCTGTCTTTGAGGACCAAAATAAAAAATGGGTCTTTGTAGTTAACGCTGATAAAGCAAATTTGCGGGAAGTCAGCACGGGATTCAGCGATTCTGTTATGAGCGAAATTAAATCCGGAATTAAGGCTCAAGAAATGATAATAACCTTAAGACCAACTACCTTAAAAGACGGGGATTCTGTAAAGATAGAATTGGGTGAAAAAGGTTTAAAACACTAATGCTTTCAAAATTCGCCGTCAAACATCCTATCACAATTATTATGGCGGTTCTTGGAATTTTTGTATTGGGGTTAATCTCATTCAGCCGCTTAAACATTGATATGCTTCCTGATATATCATTTCCAGTTGTTCAAATCGCTACTGAATATCCCAATGTAGCACCTGAAGAAGTGGAAACTAATGTAACCAGAATAGTAGAAGAAGCTGTAAGCCGGGTAAATAATCTCGATCGAGTTGATTCAATTTCTATGGAAGGAAACTCAATAGTAATCGTAAGATTCAACTGGGGAACAAATATTGATATGGCTGCCCTAGATGTTAGAGAAAAGCTTGATACAATCTTAAGTTTTCTTCCCCAAGATGCCAAAACGCCCTCGGTAAGAAAATGGGATCCTACACAACTTCCTATTCTAATTATGGGAGTTTCGGGAGGAAAAAATCTCCAGGACCTTAGATGGCTGGCGGATAACGTAATTACTACCCGCCTTGAAGCGGTAGAAGGCGTAGCCGCGGCTGCAACAGGAGGAGGATATGTAAGACAAATCCTTATCAGCGTTGATAATGAAAAAATAAGAGCGCTTGGAATTTCTCTTAACCAAATCACTCAAATTCTTGGACAGGAAAACATGAACCTTCCCGCCGGTCTTGCTAAGGAAGGAAGAACTGAATATCTGGTTAGATCAATTGGCGAAATAAAAGATCCCGCTAAATTTAAAGATATAGTTCTTACTACAATAAACAAAAGGCCTATCTTGTTAAAGGATGTTGCTAAAATCGAAGATACGCATTATGAACCTCGAATCTTAAATAGAATGAACAAAAAACCCAGTGTCTCGATTATGATTGTGCGCCAAAGCGCCGCTAATACAGTTCAAACTGTGCAGAAATGTTTAAGAGAACTGGAAAAAATGAAACAATTCCTTCCCTCAAATATAAAATTCGATATTGCATACAATCAAGCCACTTTTATTCAAGATGCCATAAAATCAGTTAAAGACAATGCTTTAATAGGAGCAATCCTGGCTATATTAATCATTCTTTTCTTTTTAAGAAATATCCGCAGCACTATTATAATCGCTCTTTCTATCCCAATTTCAATTTTAGCCACTTTTGTGCTAATTTATATGGCAAAAATGACTTTAAATCTTATGTCTCTTGGAGGGCTTGCCTTAGGAGTTGGACTAATCGTTGATGATGCTATTGTGGTTTTAGAAAATATTTATCGGCACCTGCATAAAGATAAGGATTTAAACTCATCCGAAGCTTCAGTTTCTGGAAGCATAGAAATTTCTAGAGCCGTAGCCGCTTCCACTTTTACAGTAATAATTGTATTTCTTCCAATGATCTTTGTGGTGGGCATGGCTGGACAACTTTTTATGCAATTTTCTCTTACGATCATATTTTCCATAGCAATGTCGCTTATTATGGCTCTTACTGTAGTTCCAATGCTCACATCAAGAATCTTGAAGCGCGAAGAAGAAAATAGAAAAGGAGTATGGGATAAAATTTCAAGAAAATCCGGCGAACTTTTTGATACTATAGATAATAATTATATAAGAATTTTAAAGTGGGCTTTAAGTCATAGAACTCTTGTTATCCTTATAGCCGCTTCAACATTAATTTTAAGTTTCCTTATGATTGGCTTAGTGGGAATAGAATTAATGCCCGCTACAGAAAGCGGTTATTTTAATGTTTATACAAAATTACCGCTGGATAGTTCACTTGAAACTACCGATAATATTACCGGACGCATGGAAGATATTTTAATGAAAAATCCTGAAATTAAAACAGTATTTGGAACTGCAGGGGCAATGAATTTTATGGGGGGCGCTTTCTCAAGACCGGCCAAACATCGAGCCTCTTTTACAGTTGCTCTTAAAGATCTCAAAAGCCCTAATAACCCTATGGGTAGAACTCATACCACCAATCAAATTATGACAGATGTTGAGAAAAATTTTGCCTCAATTCCGGCTTCTACGAATCAAGTTTATCAGTTTGATATAATCTCAAGAATGCTTGTGGGCGGAAATTATGATCTTGAAATTGATCTTTTCGGTCCTGAGCTTGATACACTTTCAAAAACCGCAAAAAATATTATGGCAAAAATCTCGGATATTCATGGTCTCACCGGTCTTGACACAAGCTGGGAAGAAGCCAGCCCGGAATTACATATTATCGTGGATAGAGATAAGACAGCGGCTTTAGGACTTACTTATAGTCAGATTGCTAAAACTATTCAAACTGCCACAAAAGGCACCATTGCCACTTATTATACAGAAGGCGGAAAACAATATGATGTAGTAGTGCAGCTTAAAGAATATCAGAGGACAACTATCAAAGAAATCGCTAACACCACAATTACTACCCCAAGCGGCGACTCTCTGCCTCTTTCGACTGTTGCAAAAATAAATTTTCAGAAAGGACCAAATCAAATTTCAAGGCAAAATAAACTAAGAATGATTGCCATTACCGGAATGGCAAGAGGTGAAGCCGTCGGTAATATTACCAAAGAAGCGCAAAAGAGATTATCAAATTTTATTTACCCGCCTAATTACTATGTTAATTATGGAGGAGCTCAAGAACAAATCAAAAAATCTTTTGAAAGCCTTATCTTAGCTTTAATTCTAGCAATAATCCTTGTTTATATGCTCCTTGCTTCTCAATATGAATCCATAACGCATCCTTTTGCCATTATGTTTTCTTTGCCTTTAGCAATAGTGGGCGTAGTGCTTATACTTTTTTTAACCGGAAGACATTTTGGAGTAACTGCTTTTATTGGAATAATTATGCTCGTGGGAATAGTGGTAAAAAATGCCATTCTTTTAGTTGATTATACTAATACTTTGCGCTTAAAAGATTTAGAACGGAATGAAGCTATTCTGGAAGCCGGACATACAAGATTAAGACCGATTCTTATGACTACTTCAGCTACAATCTTAGGAATGGTGCCTTTAGCTTTAGCTCTTGGCAAAGGAGCGGAAACCCAAGCTCCTATGGCAACAGCGGTAATTGGAGGACTGGCTACTTCCACTCTTTTAACTTTAATAGTCGTTCCAGTGGTTTATACAATCTTAGACGATCTTCCCAAAATTTTCAAGAAAAAGAAATATAAAAATTAATTAGTTTAATTGTTTTCTATATTTCTCTAACAATGACGGAATTATATCGTGAGCATTTATAATTAAATCAGATTCACTTTCTTCAAATAAAAACAGCCTTAAATTTTCAGCTTGTTTTCTTAATTCAAATTTTGTAAGGCTGATTATTTTATTCATTATAATAACAAGAGGATCGTCTTTTATTCCTAAGATTAATAAAACATCCTTATTAATCGGATATTGATTTGAAAGCATAAACATAATGTCATATATATGCCTTGCTCTTGTTTTTTTAAGGGCGTCAATCTTATCTGCAAACAATGCGCCAATATCGGTACATATACATGGATAAAATTCTCCAAATCCCGATATCACTTCAGTTTGCTTTTTTACTTTCCAGCTTGGCTTATTTATTTCAATTTTTATGATTATACCTTTTTTTTTCGAATAATTTGATACTGCATTATATGCCTTTTCTATATAAGGGAAAATAAGATGAGCGGCATATATATTTTCCCAATGCTTGAATCTTATATTAAAATCTATTCCTATCCTTTTTAATTCCACTTTTATTTTATTAATTAAAATTTCAAATTCTT
>JACPDS010000042.1 GCA_016183885.1 Armatimonadota bacterium | reverse complement strand
TTTTTCAGGGATATATTCAATTATTACTGCAGCAATATCCGGCAATCCAGAAAAAGGACATAGAGCCGAAAATTCTCTGGTTTTATATTCAATATATTGTTTTTCGCCTTTATAAGGAAAAGTGGCTAATAAATTAGTTTTAATTTTATCTGGTTTTTGCATTTTTATCTCCCATGTTAACCACAGAGCGCACAGAGAAAAATTATTTTCCGCCCCGACGTTATATCGGGACGGAATCTTACCCTTCCGGAAACAAAACTCTGTGTCCTCTTAAAATTTATCTTTTAATTACATAAATCCTTGTTAAAAATAATTATAGAAGTATAGAGAGAATTTACAACTTTTCAATACGAAGTATTGAAAAAAATAAATCTCTCTGTGATCTCTGTGGTTTATCATAATTTCATTCCCCTTCTTCCGGATTATAAGGAATTCCAATTGAAGCCGGCGGATGAGCTTTGCCAATTACTCCCGCTAAAACTATCATTGTAAAAATATAAGGCAGAGAATTTAAAAATTCCGGCGGAATCATGCCTTTCCCCATTAAACGTAATTGCAAGGCATCCGCAAAGCCAAAAAAAAGAGAAGCGTATAGCGCTCCGATTGGCTTCCATTTTCCAAAAATCATTGCCGCAATAGCGATAAAGCCTCGTCCTGCAGACATTTCTCTGGTAAAAGAACTTAAATGTCCTAAAGAAAGATAAGCTCCGGAAAAAGCGGCTAAAATTCCGCTAATAATTACACATAAATATCTAATTTTATAAATATTTATTCCCAAAGTATCACAAGCTCTAGGATGTTCGCCTACCGCCCGAATACGTAATCCCAACGGTGTATAGAATAAAATAAAATGTCCCAGAATAACTAAAATAAAAGCTAAAACAGCGTAAATTATCCACGAGAATCCTTTTACTTCCGGAGAATGTCCGCTTTGTTTAAATAATAAAAACAATAAAAAATTAGTTAAACCTACAGCAAAAATATTAATCGCTATTCCGCTTACAATTTGATCGGTTCTATATTTAATACTTAATAAAGCATGCATTAATGCGGTTAAACTTCCTATTATTACAGCAAGAATTATCCCCGCAAGAGGGTTAAAATAATAAGAGCCTAACATTCCAAAAAAAGCTCCGAGCAGCATTATTCCTTCTAAGGCAATATTTACTACTCCGCTTAGTTCAGAAAAAATTCCTCCCAATGAAGCTAAGATTAAGGGAATAGAAAGTCTTAAAGCAGAATAAATTAAAGAAAAATTAAAAATTTCGCTTAAATTCATAAAATTTTTATGGATTATTTATTAAACATATATTTTCAGATTTTCTTTTTAAAAAAGGTAAAATAGTTCTTATAATTTCCGGAGCTACTACTAAAATAATTACCAGGGCTTGAATAATTCCTACAATATCTTTAGAAATTTGAGCATCTCTCTGCATAATATTTCCTCCTGTGCGCAATGCTCCAAAAAGCAAACTGCTCAAAACCACCCCAGCGGGGTTATTTTTTCCCACTAAAGCTACAGCTATTCCATCGAATCCATAACCAGAAAACCATAAAGTAGAAGGAATCCTTCCCAAAACGCCTAAATATTCCATGCTCCCGGCTATTCCCGCCAATCCTCCGCTAAAAGCTAAAATTAAAACTATATTTTTTACTAAATTGATTTTCCCATATTCTGCCGCCTTAGGACTAAATCCTAAAGCTTTAACTTCATATCCCCATGGAGTATATTTTAAAATATACCAAACTATAAAAGTTAAAATAAGAACAATTAATAAACCTATATGCAAACGGCTTTGCGGGATTAAAGCGGGGAGAAGAGCGCTTTCTTTAATAAGGGGGCTTCCCATTCCGCTTAAATCTTTAAAAGGGTTATTCACTAAATAAGTAACCAAATAAAGGGCAATCCAATTTAACATAATAGTATTAATTACTTCATGCACGCCTAAGCGGGCTTTCAAATAACCAGCTAAAGCGGCATATAACGAAGCCGCTAAAAAACCGGCTAATAATGCCAAGGGAATATGAATAAATGATGGTAATGAAAAAGTAAAACCTACAAAGCCTGCCGTAAATCCTCCAATTAAAAATTGCCCTTCCCCCCCGATATTAAATAACCCTCCTCGAAAAGCAAACGCTACCGATAAACCGGTTAAAATTAAAGGAATAGTTTTTAATAAAGTTTCCGACAAAGAATAAATATTTCCAAAAGAACCAAGATAAAGAGCTTTATAAGCCGTTAGCGGATTTTTACCGCTTAAAATAATAAATATTCCAGCTAAAATTAAGGCTAAGAAAATGGCTAAAATAGGAATAAAAAATTCTTTCCAATTTTTAAGCATTAACTACACCAGCCATCATCAATCCTAATTTATGCTCCTCTATTTCTCTTGGATTTACTTCTCCGATAATTTTTCCTTCATAAAACACTAAAATACGATCGGCTAAAGTCATAATTTCATCTAACTCTAAAGAAATCAACAAAATAGCTTTTCCCTGCTCTTTTTTTTCTAAAAGTTTTCTATGAATAAATTCAATTGCTCCAATATCCACTCCTCTGGTAGGCTGCGCTACAATTAATAAATCAGGTTCAAAACTAAATTCCCGGGCAATAATTATTTTCTGCTGATTTCCTCCGGAAAGCCAATTTGCCTTAAAATCTTTATTTTGGGGTCGAATATCAAAATCTTTAATTAAATTTTCTGCAAAATCATTAATATTTTTAAAATTTAATTTACATACGCTGCTAAATTGTTTTTGTCGATGATAGCCTAAAATTAAATTTTCCGCTAAAGTATAATTTAAGATTAATCCTCTTTTAAGGCGGTCTTCGGGAATATGGGCTAAATTTTTCCCTTTAATTAAAATTTCACCGCTTTGAATTTTTCGCAAGTTGGTTAAAACTTCCGCCAGCTCACTTTGACCATTCCCGGCTATTCCGGCAATTCCCACGATCTCGCCCTTCCTTACAGAAAAAGAAACATCATTTAAAGCCGGGAGATGCCGGTCATTCAAAGCTTTTAAATTTTTTACTTCTAATACTATATCGGTAATGGGAGTGGTCTTTTTTTCTAAATTTAAAATTACCTCTCTTCCAACCATCATTTTAGCAATTTCTTCTTTATTTGTATCTTTAGTTTTTAACAACGCGGCAACCTTTCCCCTGCGCATTACAGTTATTCTGTCGCTTGCCGTCATTACTTCATTAAGTTTATGAGTAATAAATATGATAGTTCGCCCTTGTTTAGTTAATTCTTTAAAAATTAAAAAAAGTTCTTCTGTTTCTTGGGGAGTTAAAACTGCCGTAGGCTCATCGAAAATTAAAATTTCCGCTCCCCTATAAATAAGTTTTAAAATTTCCACTCTTTGTTCCATTCCCACGGACAAATCTTCAATTTTAGTTTTAGGCTCAATTTTTAAACCATATTTTAAAGATAATTCTTCTACAATTTTTAAAGCTTTTTTATAATCCAGCTTAAAATTTTTTGCGGGTTCTTTGCCTAAAATAATATTTTCAGCGCAAGTTAGAGGAGGAATTAACATAAAATGCTGATGCACCATTCCAATGCCAAGAGCGATAGCAATCCGAGGATTTTTTATGTTTACTTTTTTATTATCAAGAAAGATTTCTCCGCTGTCAGGACGATATAAACCATATAAAATATTCATCAAAGTGGTTTTTCCGGCTCCATTTTCTCCTACTATAGCATGAATTTCTCCTTTTTCAATTTCTAAATTTACTTGATAATTGGCTATAATTCCGGAAAAGCATTTAGTAATATTTTGCATTTTAAGGGGAACAGACATAAAAAATCCTTAAATTTTAATTAATGATAAAAAATCCAAATAAAAAGTAAAATTCCAGCTATTAAGCGGTAAAAAACAAATATATCAAAATTTTTTGTTTGTAAATATTTTAATAAAAATTTAATGCATAAATAACCGCTTAAAAATGAAGCTAATGTTCCTACAAGAAAAATTTCTAATTTTCCGTTGTTTAAGCCTTTATTTGAAAGCAATTTAAGACTTTTATATATTACCGCTCCTCCAATAGTCGGCAGAGACATTAAAAAAGAAAATTTAGCCGCGTCTTCCCGTTTAAAATTTCTTAAAATTCCAGCATTCATTGTTATTCCAGAACGTGAAACTCCCGGAAATAGGGCTAAAGCTTGAGCAATTCCAATAATTAATCCGTCTAAGAAATTTACTTCTTCAAGATTTCGTTTTTTATTGCAAAAATGATCGCTTATCCAAAGAAAAACGGCAAAAAGCATCATTAAAGATGAAATCAACCAGAGTTCGTTGAATTTTTCTTCGATTAATTTATCAAATAATCCCCCGAAAATAAAAGCTGGAATAGCGCTAACCAATAAAATCCAAATTAATTTTTTATCGGGATTTTTTAAATATTTAACTAAATCTTCCTTGAAATAACCTAGAAGAGCTAAAAATGTCCCTAAATGTAAAGCTACATCAAAGCTTTTTCCCCAGTAAGGCCAATTTAAAATTTTAGGGATAATTACTAAATGAGCGGAACTGCTAATAGGAATAAACTCTGTTACGCCTTGAATAATGCCTAAAATTAAAGCTTTAAATAAATCCATTAAATTATTCATTATCATTAAAATAATTTTTTATCCCATCAAAAATTCCTTGGGCAATCTTTTGACGAAAATTCGATTGAGTAAGCAAATTTCCCTCCACAGGATTACTCATATAAACTGTTTCCACTAAAATTGAAGGCATTTTAGCCTTCCTTAAAACATAAAACTTGCTTCTAATTAATCCGCAGTCTTTATGCTTGATTTTTCCTGTCAAGGCATTTTGCACTGCCTTGGCCAAAACATAATCTTTTTTAAGATACCAGTGGGTGGAAGAACCTTGACAACTTATGTTATACATAGAATTACAATGCAGACTAATAAAAATATCCGCATTTAAGTCATTGGCAATTTTTGCCCGCGTTCCTAATTCCACTTTATTATCCGATCCGGGATAGGTAACGTCGCGGTCAGTATCTCTGGTTAAAATAACATTATATCCGGCATCGCTTAAAATTTTGCTGAGACGTTGAGCAAGATCTAAATTAATTACTTTTTCCACTAAATTAAATTTTGGATTTAATGCTCCGGAATCCGATCCCCCATGTCCCGGGTCTAAGCAGATGATTTTTCCTTTGGCAGGAAAAGAGGTTGCCCCGGTTCCGGTATAAATTGTTTCTTGAGGAATAATTTTTTCCGCTTTTATTTTTAAAATAATTTGATTAAGTTTTTCCGCAGAAGGATGAATATCAAAAAAAACCGCTTCTTTTAAATGCAAAACTATTCTTACAATCGGAGGATCTTTTTGAAATTGAGCCGTGGCCGCCTCTTCAATATAAGGCGAATCAAAAGTAATTTTATTTTCTTTTATTTTTAAAACAGCCTGAGGAATATCAATGAATATTCGGTTATCCGGTTCTTTTAAACGATGCCATTCATATTGAATAGGACCGGAAGCATTAATTTTAATTATTAAAAATTCTGCTTGTTTTTCCGCTTTTAAATCGGTAATTGTTTGTAAAGAGAAATTTTGACCCAAAGTAACGGATTGAGGAAGCTTTAAATTTAAAACTATTTGATTTAATAAGACTCTGGAAGCGGCTTCAACTTCTAAATCTTCGCCTAAAGGAATTACCACTCTGACTATGTTTGGATTAAGCGAGTATTGATCAAAATAAATCTTTCCAAATTTCTCGTGAATAATTTCTTTTTGACCGATATCTAAAATGGTATTAGGAATATCTATTACAAAACGACTGGGTTCCTTTAAAATAAAATATTTAAAATTAATAGAAGCGCTGGCAGAAATTATTAATTGATTTATTTGAGGCTCTTCTTTAAGTTCAATTTTGTTTATTAAAGGATCAAAATAATAAATGCTAGTTTCTTCATTATAGTTTAATTTTGCCTGTAAAATACCCGGCAATGCCTCTAAAGGAATATAAGGAATATCTTTAAAAATAATCGGAGGGTAAAGAAGGCATACTTTAATATCGCCATATTCTAAATCATTGGATCCAATTTTAAATCTAGCTGTTTTTATTTCTTTATCGATGGTAATTAATTTTTCATTTTCTTTCCAGGAAATTATTCCTCCTAAATAATTAACTAAATTACGCATTAAAGAATCGTTTGCCTGTAAATAAATAAATGCCCCGCTTTGATCCTGCAGGGCATTAATATTCATTTCATGTCCATTTGCAAAAATTTTCATAACCGCATTTTTATAATTTACTTCATTTTGAGCAAAAGCAAAATTTAAAAAAAATAGAAAAAATAAAATAAATTTTTTCATTTAACTAAGCTGAATGCCCCTACTAATTTAATATTTTTTTCTTTAAATACAGACAGCATTTTAATTAAGGCTGAAAATGTATTAATTCTCGCATGACCGATTCCGATAGCCGCTCCTTGTTTTTTTGCCAAAGCGATTAATTCTAAAGTTTGAGCTTCAATATAAGAAGCATTATCTTCATTATCTAAAAAAATATCTCTTTTCCCAAATTTTAATTTTTCAACTTTGGCGATTTCTTCTCCTACCGAAGTATAACTGGTTAAGCTGTCCACAAAAAACAAATCATGTTCTTTAATAATTTTAATAACTTCCCGCATTATTTTTTTATCTGCGGTAGCTTTTGATCCTTCATGATTATTCACTCCTTTTATGCCCGGAAAATCGGCTAAATCTTCTTCTAAAATTTTTTTAATTTCTATTTCGCTCATTTTAGTAAAAATCGCTCCTCTCCCGGGATTACCTGCCAGAGGTTCCATAGGCAAATGCAGCATTATATCTTTTTTACTTTTAAGGGCTAAATAAGCAATTTTTCGCGAATAAGTTCTTTTAGGTAAAATAGAAAAAGTAATTTTTTCCGGAAAAGTTAAAAATTTCCGAGCTATTTCAAAATTATCTCCAAAATCATCAATAATTATAGCAATCTTAGAAGGAAGCAGGGCGGGAATGACTTTAGGAGGAATAAAAGCTATTTTATCTTTGGTTTTAGTTTTAAATATTTCTTTTTTTGCTTTTTTAAAAACTTTATTTTTTT
>JACPDS010000037.1:16147-17436 GCA_016183885.1 Armatimonadota bacterium | reverse complement strand
TTTTTAAATTTAATTATATTCTTCATAAAGTTAATTAATCGTGTCTTATATTCTTAGATTTTTTAAATTTTTATATTTCCCTATAATCTGCTTAAAATAGGCGTTATATTAATACTAAAGGAAACTCCTTCTCCTTTTTTACTTTCAAAATAGATTTCTTTGTTATTCAAAGTTATATTTTTAGATATATTATAATAAATATCAGAATTGGCAATATTAATTTTAAATAAATTATTTCTTTTATTTAAATTAATTATAATTTTTGATCCTTTAGGCGCGTTTACCAAAGCATTGCTTAATAAATTTATTAAAAGTTCTCTGTCTTCTAGAAAAAAATTATTTTCCTTGATGTTATTAATAATTTTAATTTGATTAAGAGTAATCATCGGCTTAAAAAATTCTAAGCTTTCTTTTATTTGCGACTTTAAATTTAATCCCTCTTTAAAACTTAAATCTTGAAGCGGATCTTCAACGCTTATTACAGGTAATGCTAATAAAATAAAAAGAGCTATGCTTAGAATTAATTTTATTTTATAACTTATCATTGGCAAGCCCCCCTTTCTTTTATTATTTATTATCCTTATATAATTATTATACAGTTATTAATAAAAATAATAAATAGATTTAAAGGCTTATTTTTATACTCCATTAGACTTAAGCCTTTATGAACAACCCCTTCTCTAAAGGTATTTTTTTATTTTATATAGAAAATTCAATTTAATGTTTAACAAGCGGAAAAATCCTTTAGTTGTAATCTCGGGATATTATGGATATGAAAATATCGGGGATGAAGCCATTTTAAAGGCGATTTTAGAAAGTATAAGCGAAGAAATTTCCAATTTAAAATTTATCGTTCTTTCCAATAATCCTTTAATTACTTCTCAAACTTTTAATGTAAAGGCTGTTCATCGTTATAATTTTCCGCAAATTATTAAAGCTATTTTAAAGTCTTCGGTATTTATCAGCGGAGGAGGCGGATTAATTCAAGATATTACAAGTTTTAAAAGTCTTCAATATTATTTAGGGTTAATACTTTTAGCTAAAATTTTAAGGAAACCGGTAATAATTTATGCGCAGGGAATTGGACCGCTTTTACATAGAAAAAGTAAAATTTTTACAAAATTTATTTGCAATTTAGTGGATTTAATTACCGTGCGGGATTATGCTTCTAAAGAAGAATTAAAAAAATTGGGTATAAAAAAAGAAATTTTAGTTGCCGCTGACCCAGCTTTAACTTTAGAGAATAAAAGAAAAAATAAAAATAGTTTATCTTCGCCTGTTTTGAAAAT
>JACPDS010000037.1:8828-16079 GCA_016183885.1 Armatimonadota bacterium | reverse complement strand
TGTAAGACAATGGAAGACCAAAGTTGATTATATAAACATTTTAGCCGCTCTAGGAGATTATCTAATAAAAAACTGGCAGGCAGAAATTTTTCTAATTCCTTTTCAGATTTCTCAGGATCTTAATATTTGTTTAAAAATTAAAGAAATAATGCAAAATAAAGTTCAAATTTTAGATAATTTAAAGGGGGTGGAAGAATACTTAGAATTTATAGGAGAGTTAGATTATTTAGCTGCTATGCGGTTGCATGCTTTAATCTTTGCTTTAATTAATCAAATTCCCATGATAGGAATAGCTTATGATTCTAAAGTAAAAAATTTTTTAAATGAAATCGGCGCTCCTTATTTAGAAATAGAAGAATTAGATTTGACAAGAATAATTAATTTATTTGAAGATCTTAAAAGGAATAATCAAAAATTTAAGGAAATTTTAAATAAAAAATTCTTGGATTTAAAAATAAAAGCTAAAAATAACGCTTATTTAGTTAAAAAACTAATAAATTTTTAAAAAATAATTCTTATGATTGAACTGGTTAATGTAAGTTTAGTTTATAAAAATGGAATTAAAGCTTTAGATAAAATTAATTTATCAATTGAAAAAGGGGAATTTATTTTTTTAGTCGGTCCTACCAGCAGCGGGAAATCGAGTATTTTACGTTTAATCTATCGGGACATTATTCCTACCGAAGGTGAAATTTACGTTGAAAATCAGGAAATTTCAGAGTTAAAAAACAATCAAGTTCCTTATTTGCGGCGTCGTTTGGGAATAATTTTTCAAGATTTTAAATTACTCCCTCATAAAAATGTTTATGAAAATGTAGCTTATTCGTTAGAAGTAACCGGGGCAAAACACTACGAAATTAAAAGAAAAACGCTGCGCACTTTAAATTTAGTAGGACTTTCTGAACGTTATCGTTTATTTCCCCAAGAACTTTACGGAGGAGAAATGCAAAGAACCGCTATCGCCAGAGCTTTAGTAAATGAACCTTTAATTTTACTGGCTGATGAACCTACCGGAAATTTAGATCCTTACAGTTCATGGGAAATTATAAAATTATTAGAAAAAATTAATCAAAGGGGCACTACGGTAATTATGGCTACTCATGATAAAGATATTGTGGATTATATGAAGAAAAGAGTAATAGTAATGTCCGGGGGGTTAATTATAAAGGATCAAATCAAAGGAAGTTATCATATTAGCGAGGTTAAAAGTGTCTAGCTGGTGGTATTTTCTAAGAGAAGTTTATTTTAATATACGTCGAAATCTTTTAATGAATTTAGCGGCAATTTCTACAGTATTGATTCTTTCCCTTATTATAGGCGTCTTTTTTATAATTGTTTCAAATTTAAATTATTTTTCGCAAAGTTTAACTAATGAATTGCAAATAGTGGTCCGTTTAAAAAAAGATATCTCTAATAAAGAAATTGATTATTTAAAAAATAAATTTTTAAATAATCATAAAATATCCGGCTTTAAATTTATTTCCAATGAGGAAGCCTTGAAAATTCTGCAAAAAAGATTGAAAAATCAAATTAACATTACTAGTTTAAAAGGCAATCCTCTGCCGGATTATTTTGAAATTAAACTCAAAAATTTTAAAGATATGAAAGAAACAGCCAATACTTTTAAAAAACTTCCCGGAGTAGGAAAAGTAAATTATGGAGAAGGGGTAAGTGAAAAAATTATTACTTTAAATTGGGCGGTGCACCTGCTGGGATATTTCATAATTATTTTATTATTTACAGCTGCTTTATTTGTGGTAAGCAACACCATCCGCCTGACAGTTTGGGCGCGCAGACGGGAAATTAAAATTATGCAGTTGGTAGGAGCGGCTAACTGGTTTATCCGCTGGCCGTTTATAATTGAAGGACTTCTTCAAGGATTTATAGGATCGGCTCTGGCTTTTATTTTATTTAATTTTTCTTATCCTTTTTTTATCAAAGTTATTCAAAATGAAATTCCTTTTTTGCCCCTGATTAATCCCTCAATAATTTTGTCAAAGCTGGCTATAAATTTAATTTTTACAGGAATCATTGTGGGGGTTCTAGGCAGTTATTTTTCAATTAATAAATTCCTGCATATTCATTAGGAGCAATTTAAATTAAATGAATATCATTAAAAAAAAACTCCTGACTTTTTTAATTATCTTTTTATTTTTAATTCTAAATAATCTTCATCCGGGGATTTCTAAAACCAAGCTAAAAAATAAAATTATTCAAACAAAACAAAAACTTCATCAAATCAACAAAGAAATTCGCTATCAAAGATTAAGATTTAAAATTATGAATCAAAGAGAAAAAGAAATTTCCCATCAATTGAACACTACTCAAAATAAACTAAAGATTACCCAAGAAAATCTTGAAGCAGTTAAAGTTAAGTTGATTCACTCAAGACTGGAACTTAAGATGATAAAAAATAAACTTCTTGAAACAAAAAATAATTTAAAAAATCATCGGCTTATTTTAAAAGAGCGTTTGCGCGATATTTATGAAAATACTCACTTAAATTATATTACCGCTTTACTGGGATCTGAAGATTTCTCAGATTTTTTAACACGTTTAGATTTTTTAAGAATAATTGTAAAATCAGATTTAGAATTATTAGAAAAAATTCGTTCTGAAGAAAAAAATTTTTCCATTCAAAAATCCGATTATGAAGTAAAAATTGAAGATTATTCAAACAATACTAAAGAATTGTCTCAAAAAGAATATTTATTTTCCTCGCTAAAATTAACCCGCCAAAAATTATTAAATGAGGTTATCTGGCAAAGAAATTCTATTTCTAATTACATTGTAGAATTAGAACATTCCAGCGTTGAATTAGAAAGACAAATTCAAACTTTAATTAGAGAATCTCAAAACCAAAATAAAAATTTAAATATTTATCAAAGCACCGATTTTATCTGGCCGCTTAATTCTCATTATGTGACTTCGAGCTTTGGATGGAGAGATCATCCTATTTACGGGCGAATAAAATTTCATACAGGAATTGATATAGCTGCTGATTATAGTTCGCCAATTTACGCCTGCGCAGACGGCATAGTGATTTACGCCGGATATTTAGGAGGTTATGGCTATACAGTCATAATCGATCATGGCGGAGGGACTTCATCTTTATATGGACATTGTTCTAATTTATACGCAAAAACCGGCCAGAATGTAAAACAAGGAGAAAAAATTGCCGCGGTAGGAAGCACAGGGGCAAGCACCGGTCCTCATTTGCATTTTGAAGTAAGACAAAACGGAACTCCAGTTGACCCTAATAGTAAATTTTAGTATAATTTTAATATGGAGGTAAATATTGAAAAATAAATTTTTATTAATAATTTTAATTTTATTATTTTTTACCAATTTAACCTTTGCTTCAGAAGATAAAAATACTTTAAGTTTTAATTCAATTTCTAATATCATTTCAACCATTAAATATGAATACGTTGAAGAAGTTTCTCAAATGAAACTTGTTAGCGGAGCAGTAGACGGCATAAAAAAATATTTAATTAGAAATAAGCTGGATGCCGATTTTTTAAAAAAAGTTGACCTTAATTTAACAGAAAAAGAGCAAATTGACGAACTTTTTAACCAATATAATTTAGTTTATGCTAAATATCCCGCTCTTAATCAAAAAGAATTAATCTATGAAATCATTAGAGAAATATTAAAATCTTTAGACGATCCCCATACTATTTTTTTTAGTCCTAAAGAATATAAAATTTTAACGGAACAAATGAGCGGAGGTAATTTTGGGGGGATAGGAATTTATATTGAACTAAACCGTAAGAATAATTATCAACTTACAGCCTTTGAAGTTATTGAAGGGACTCCCGCTTATAAAGCCGGTATCAAATCAGGCGATATGATTATTAAAATTAACGGCATAAGCACAAAAAGCATCAGTATTGAAAAAGCTCAAAATTTGTTAAGAGGACCTGTAGATACTGAAATTAATATTACCATCAAAAGACCTACTCTGAAAACCCCTTTTAATTTAATCTTAAGAAGAGCTATTATTCATGTAAAAACATTAAAATATAAAATATTAGAAGATAATATCGGATATATTAATTTAAAAATTTTTGGCGAAAATACAAATCAAGAAATTGAAGAAGCTTTAAATTTTTTTGAAGCTAATAAAATTAAAGCTTATATTTTAGATTTAAGAAATAACGGAGGAGGTTATATTACTTCGGCAGTTGAAGTTTGCAGTAAATTTCTTCCCACAGATAGTTTGGTGGTAACCGTGGAAGGCCGCCATACTTCTCGAAGCGATTATAAATCTTCGCCTAATTTTCGCGCTCATTTGCCCGCCGTGATATTAGTTAATGATTTTAGCGCCAGCGCTTCAGAAATTACCGCCGGAGCTTTAAAAGAATTAAAATCCGCCACAATTATTGGAATTAAAACCTTTGGCAAAGCCAGTGTTCAAAATATTTTCCCGCTTTCTGACGGTTCGGCGCTTAAAATTACCACCGCGCATTATTTTACGCCTTTAGGGGTAAATATTCATAAAAAGGGAATTGAACCGGATATCATTATAAAAATGAAACCGGAAAATATAGAAACAAAAAACGATCTTCAATTACTTAAAGCTATAGATTTTCTCTTAAAAAATCTAATTCCAGAATCTAAAGAAACTTCTTATTCCCATGGAAAAGAGGTAAAAATTTCTAGTTCTTATGAAAAATATAAATATCTTGAAAGTTTTAGGAAAAAAAATAAAAAAATTATTTTAATAAATCAATTCTTATTAAATAAAGAGGGATTTTTTTCTGACAAAGTAGAATTAACTACCCTGGAAGGTAAAAAGACTACTTTAATTTTTAATTTAAATAATTTTTTCGGGAAGGATAAATTAAAATGATAAACATAAAAAATAGAATAATCATTATCTTCTTAATTTTATTCTTAAGTTTATCTAAACTATCATTAGCTGACCTTGAACTAAATGTAAAATTAATTTCTCAAACTTTAAAATTAATTGAAACGGAATATATTGAAAAAGTTGATACTAATCTTTTGCTAAACGGAGCTATAGATGGATTAAATACTCTTTTAAAAGAAAATAAAATTAAAACAGATTTGCCGCCTTTGCCAAAAAATATAGATTTTAACACTAATATTCAAAATTTTAAAAATCGATTTGAAAAAATCGTTAATCAATATGGAGGTAAATTCACGCAAAATACTTTAATTTACGCCTCTCTTAAAGGAATGATGTTTATCTTAAATAAACCTCCTTATAATGATCCTTATTCAGTAGCTTTAGAACCTAAAGAATATAAAATACTTCATGAACAAATGAGTGGAGGTAATTTTGGGGGGATAGGAGTTTTTATCCAGTTGGATAAAAAGAATAATAATCAACTCACAGTTGTTGAACCAATTGAAGAAACTCCAGCATATATTGCAGGGTTAAGGTCGGGAGATCAAATTTTAAAAATTAATGCTGAATCAACTAAGGGAATGGATCTTGATGTGGCGGTAAAAAAAATAAGAGGTAAAATAGGCACCGAAGTAAATTTAAATATAAGAAGAAAAAATGAAATTGCCAGGGATTTTATTCTTAAAAGACAATTTATCCATGTTAAATCAGCTGTTCCTAAACTTTTAAATAAAAAAATAGGCTATATTAAATTACGGGTATTTGGGCAGGACACTAACGCGGAATTTAAAGACGCCCTGAAAAAGCTAATTAAAAAAAATGCCCAAGGAATAATTTTAGATTTAAGAAATAACGGAGGAGGTTATATTACTTCAGCTGTAGATATTTGCAGCAAATTTTTGCCAAGAGGAAGTTTAGTTGTGCAAGTGGTAAATTATCGCTCAGGGCAAAAAGAACCTTATCGTTCTTATGAATTTAAATCAATTAAACTGCCCTTGGTAGTATTAATTAATAACTTTAGCGCCAGCGCTTCAGAAATTGTGGCAGGGGCTGTTCAAGATACGAAAATTGGAATTTTAATCGGCGAAAAAACCTATGGGAAAGGTAGCGTGCAAACAATTTATGAATTCCAGGATGGAGGAGCTTTAAAATACACAATTGCCCATTACCTAACCCCGCAGGGAAGAGATATTAATAAAAAAGGTATTATGCCGGATATTGAAATAAAAACAGACCCAAATTTAATCGGCACTTCTCAAGATTTACAATTAAAAAAAGCCTTTCAATATTTAGAAAAAAAAGCTGGCGGTAAAATAAATTTTAAATTCTTAAACTCATTTTCTAATTTTGAGAATTTAAAATTAAAAATGGCATAGACAAGAGGTAAAAAAAGAATGAAACTTAAAATTTTCCATTCAGGGGATAAAGTAGATGAAGGTAATTATCAATGTGTAAATTGCGAAGATATAATCACCCTGCCTCTTCCTATGGAAGATTTTATTCTTCCTGCCTGCCCAACCTGTAATGGAGAAAATTTTAGACAATTATAAATATAAATTCGCAGTCGGATAAATTAAGGAATTTACCCGACTTACCGGGCGTTTATCTTTTTAAGAATCAAAATGATCAAATAATTTATATTGGCAAAGCTAATTCACTAGCTAAAAGAATTAAGAATTATACTTATAAAAATAATGATTTAAAAAAATCAAAACTCTTAGAAAAAATTCGAAGTTTAGAATATATTGTAACCGATTCTCCAATAGAAGCTTTAATCTTAGAACTAAACTTAATAAAAAAATATCACCCTTATTTTAATATTCGTTTAAAAGACGATAAAAACTTCCCTTACATTGAAATTACCCAAAATGAACTATATCCTAGAATTTGTATTACCAGAAAAACGCATAAAAAAATAAAATCTTATCTTTTTGGACCTTATACTAACGCCAAAGCTCTTAAAATCACTTTAAATTTAATTAAAAATATATTTAAAATAAGAACCTGTAAATTTAACCTGCCCAAAAAAAATATCAAGGCTTGTCTTGATTACCAGTTAAATCTATGCAGCGCTCCCTGCATTTTAAAAATTGATCCTATTACGTATAAAGAATTAGTAAAGAAAACTATTAGTTTTTTAGAAGGGCGCACTGATAAAATTATTAAAGAATTAAATCTGCAAATAGACTCAGAAAGTAAAAAATTAAATTTTGAAAAATGTCAAATCTTCTTAGATATGTTAAGAGCCCTAAAGCAGGTTTCTTTAAAACAAAAAATTATTTTTAAACAAAATATAGATGCTGATTTTATTTTTTTAAAATTGCATGGCGCGATGACATCCATAGTAATTTTACAGCTAAGAGAAGGAAAGCTTA
>JACPDS010000037.1:0-8675 GCA_016183885.1 Armatimonadota bacterium | reverse complement strand
TATATTCCGAAAGAAATTTATCTTAATTTAAAATTAAAAGAGAAATACTTACTAATTAATTGGTTAAAAAATATTAAAAAAGAAGAAGTAAAATTATTTTTCCCTAAAAGAGGCAAGAAATACGAACTATTATCTTTAGCCGGAAAAAATGCGGAAATTTTTTTAGAAAATTATTTTAAAAAAGAAGAACAAGCTAAAAAATCGTTAAAAAATTTAAAAGATCTATTAAAATTAAAATCTTCGCCTAAAAGAATAGAATCCATAGATATTTCTAACTTAAGCGGCAAAAAAGCGGTTGGGGCGATTATAGTTTTTCAAGACGGAAAACCTTTAAAACAAGAATACAGAAAATTTAAAATTAAAACTCTTGATACTCCCAATGATTATTTAATGCTTGAAGAAGTTTTAAAAAGACGCATAAAAATTTGGAAGCTTAATCCTCCTTCAATTTTATTAATTGACGGCGGAAAAGGACATTTAAATATAGCTCGAAAACTTTTTGAAAAAGAAAAAATAAAAATTTTACCTCTAGCCTTAGCTAAAGAAAATGAATTTTTATTTATTCAAAATAAATTTAAACCAATAAAACTTAAAAGTTTCCCTGCGGCGTTTAATTTACTTGCTCATCTTCGCGATGAAGCTCATCGTTTTGCCCTTAAATACCATAAAACATTAAGGAAAAATTTGACAAATAAAAATAATTTAAATAATATATCTTTATATGAATAATAAAGGAAAATTTGTTATTATTAGCGGCCTTTCCGGAGCCGGAAAAAGCTTGGCAGTGAATTTTTTTGAAGATATGAATTATTTTTGCGCGGACAACTTGCTCCCCGCCCTTCTTCCTCAATTTATAATTTTATGTAAACGTTCCGAGGTAAAAAATGTAGCTATTGTTATTGATGTTAGAGGAAGAAAATTTTTCAAAGAGCTTATTTCCGGAATTTCTAATATACATGAAGAAGCCTTTAATTCTCAAATTTTATTTCTTGAAGCAAAAGATGAAATTTTACTGCGCCGCTTTAGTGAGACCAGGCGCAAACATCCTTTAGCTTTAAAAGGAAGAATACTTGAAGGAATTAAACTTGAAAAAAAACAACTTGAAGAAATTAGAAGCGCGGCGGATAAAATTATTGATACCAGCCACTTAACCCCTAAACATTTAAAAAATGAAATTCTACTGCATTTCTTTAATAAAAAAGCTGAAGGAATAAATATTAATATTGTGAGTTTTGGATTTAAATACGGGATTCCTTTAGATGCTGATTTAGTATATGATGTTCGTTTTTTGCCAAATCCTTTTTATGAGAAAAGACTGCAAAATTTAACCGGCCGCCATAAAAAGATTAAAGATTATATTTCAAAAGAAAAAATTACCCAACAATTTATTAAAAAACTTTTTGATCTTCATCATTTTCTTATTCCTAATTATGTTAAAGAAGGAAAATCTAATCTAACTATTGCTATCGGATGCACCGGGGGCAAACATCGTTCCATCTTTATAGCTGAAAGATTAGCTCATTTTTTTAAAAAGAAACATTTAAAAGTTACTATAGAACATAGAGATTTAAATAAATGAAACTATTTAAATGGTTTTACCCCGGAATGAAAATTAAGCGCTGGCTTTTATTTTCTTCATTAGGATTAATATTATTCAGTTTAGGGATAAATTTATTAATTAATATAAAAATTCCTATTTTAATTGAATTAAAAATTTTAGAATTAATAAATAATCTTACTCCAATAAAAATTTCTTTTAAAATTATTGATTTAGCTTTAATTATCTTAGGAATAACTTTAATAATTATAGGAATTCGTCAATGGTTTTATTCTATTTATAATGCCGTTATTCCTTATAAAAATAAAAAATTGGTAGAAATAATTTATGAAAAAAGACAATTAGAGCAAAAATTAAAATTTGTGGCTATTGGGGGCGGGACGGGTCTTTCTAATCTACTTAGAGGTTTAAAGCTGCATTCCAGCAACATTGTGGCAGTAGTAACAGTTTCTGATGATGGAGGAAGTTCAGGCAGATTAAGAAAAGAATTAGGATTGCTTCCGCCTGGAGATATTAGAAATTGTCTGGTAGCTTTAGCGGATGAAGAATCTTTAATGAGCGAGCTTTTTCAATATCGTTTTTCTAACGGAAAAAGTCTGGAAGGTCATAATTTTGGGAATTTATTTCTAGCCGCTATGACTAATATCTCCGGTGATTTTGATAAAGCCATAAAACATTCCAGTAAAATTTTAGCGATCCGAGGAAAAGTTTATCCAATAACCCTTAATAATACTTTGCTTTGCGCAGAATTTCATAATGGAGAATTAGTTCAAGGAGAAAGTAATATTTCAAAAAGTAAAATTCCTATTAAAAAAATTTTTTTAAAGCCTTCTGATTGTGAAGTTTATCCTTCGGTTTTACAAGCTATCAAAGATGCTGATATAATCATTTTAGGTCCCGGAAGTCTTTATACCAGTGTAATTTGCAATCTTTTAGTTCCGGGAGTAGTAAAATGTATAAACAATTCTAAAGCTTTAAAAATATACATCTGTAATATTATGACCCAGCCCGGAGAAACTGATCATCTTACCAGCGCCTCAAGTCATATTAAAGCAATTTTAGATCATACCGGCTTAAAAATTTTTGATTATATTTTAGTAAATAAAGAAGTTCCATACAAGTTATTAGAAAAATATCAAACTAGCGGCGCTCATCTAATTAAAGTTGATTTAGAAGAAATAAGGAAGTTAGGAATTATTCCTATAACTGCTGAACTTATCTCTGAAGAAAATACCGTTAGACACAATCCTAGAAAACTTGCCAATGCATTAATGAATTTTATTTTAACTCTCAGAAGAACATCCCGACGTAACGTCGGGGCATATAAATGACATCCTGCTTTTTTCTTTACATTCTTTCTACTATTAAAGAAATCCCCTGCCCTCCGCCGATACATAATGCAGATAACCCTAAACGTAAATTTCTTCGTTTCATTTCATATAAAAGGGTAACTAAAATTCTTGTTCCGCTTGCTCCAATAGGATGACCTAAAGCAATCGCCCCTCCGTTGACATTTACTTTTTCAGGATTAAAATTTAGTTCTTTTATTACCGCTAGGCTTCTACCGGACCAATCCCCATAATATCCGGAGCTACTCCGCTATAAGCATATCCTTTAATATAAGCTAAAGGAATGAGGTTAAATTCGTTGGCTTTTTCTTCAGACATCAAAATTACCGCCGCCGCGCCATCATTAATGCCTGAAGCATTACCGGCGGTTACCGTGCCATTATCTTTAAAAGCTGGTTTTAATTTAGCTAATTTTTCTAAACTAGTATCTAGTTTAATAAATTCATCGGCAGAAAAAAGTATCGGATCTCCTTTTTTTTGCGGAATTTTGATTTCTACAATTTCTTCTTTAAATTTGCCGTTTTTTTGGGCTTGAGCGGCTTTTTTCTGGCTTTCTAATGCAAATTGATCCTGAGCTTCTCTTGATAGCGCATATTTTTGAGCTAAATTCTCCGCAGTAAGTCCCATATGTATATTAGTTAAAGAACACCATAAACCATCTTGAATCATTGAATCAATTATCTTAGCATGCCCCAAACGATAACCGGTTCTAGCTTTATCTAATAAATATGGAGCGGCGCTCATATTTTCAGTTCCGCCAGCCACAATTATATCCGCATCCCCAAGCATAATAGATTGAGCCGCTAAAATCACCGCCTTTAATCCTGAACCGCAAACCTTATTAACCGTATGAGAGGGAACTGTATGAGGTATGCCGGCTAAAATTGCCGATTGTCTGGCCGGATTTTGGCCAAGACCGGCTTGAAGAATATTACCCATAATGACTTCATCTACTAATTCTTCTTTTAAATTAATTTTCCTTAAAACTTCTTTAATTACAATACTGCCTAATTTAGGAGCTGAAAATGTACTCAAAGAACCTAAAAAATTTCCTACCGCTGTTCTTACGGCGCTAACAATAGCAACTTTTTTCATAAAAATTTTTCCTTCCTTTATTTTATTAGTGATTAGTGAATAAAAACTATTTATTCTTATTCACTGCTTTATTTTTAAAATATTTCTAGCTTCATCCGGATTGGCGATTTCTCTGCCTAATTCTTTAGCGATTCGAACCGTTCTTTCAATGAGCTGAGCGCTGCTTTTAGCCAAAACGCCTTTAGTATAATAAATATTATCTTCAAATCCCAATCTAACATGTCCTCCTAAAATAACCGCCATAGTAGTTAAATACAATTGATAACGTCCCATGGCAGAAACTGTATAAGTAGAATTATGAGGAATAGAATCAATTAAAAAAAGCAAATTTTTCACGCTGGCCGGTATTCCACCGGGAATACCCATTACAAAATTAAAATGCAGCGGTTCTTCAATCAAACCTTCTTTTAATAAACGCAAAGCATTATTAACCATTCCTATTTCAAAAATTTCTAATTCCGGTTTAATTTTTCTTTTTTTTAGTTCTATGGCAATATTACTCATAATTCCCCAAGAATTTTCAAAAACTTCATCTTGAAAATTCACGCTCCCACAACTTAAAGTAGCCATTTCCGGGTTATTTCTTAACGGGGCGATTCTTTCTTTTAAAAAAGTTCCCACTGCTCCGCCTGTAGAATATTGCACAATAAGATTACATTTCTCTTTAATTAACTTTTCACATTCAGCAAAAATTAAATGGTCCTGAGTTGGTTTGCCTTCTTTATCTCTTGCATGTAAATGAATAATTGACGCGCCTTGAAGAAAACATTCATAAGCTTCTTGAGAAATTTCAAACGGGCTGAGAGGAAGATTAGGATTATGAGCTCTGGTAACTTCCGCTCCTATAAGAGCAGCAGTGATAATTAATTTATCCATAATTGATTTTTTCTAAACCATTTAGAAAAAATCCTGCTTAAAATCCTAGAGTCTTAAAATCATTAACTAACTTTATTATTGCACGAAAGCGAATTCTCGCAAGAAAGAGAATCCAGTCTAACTTTGTCAAAAGATTGAAGAATGTTTTTTTCTAAATTATCAAACATTATATTAGTCTTACAATCTTCTTCAAAAATACAATCTTTATTGCCGCGGCTTACTGAACAAGGGTTGAATTTTATTTTTCCGCTAACAGCCTCAATAATTTCTTTTAAGGTAATTTCCGACGGGTCTCGGCTTAAAAATACTCCTCCTTTAGGACCTCGTAAAGTTCTCACTAATCCGGCTTTATTTAACATCTGAATAATTTTTATTAAAAAAGGATGCGGGATGCCTCTGGAATTAGAAATATCTTTAATTTGAAAAGTTTTATTATTTTTAGTTAAAGTTATCATTGCTTTTAAGGCGTAATCTATTTGTCTGCCTAATTTCATTTTTTATTACACTTATAATGGTAAAAATTTTAGATATCTTTTTTTTGGGTTACCTTTTTATATAATGTTTCTCCCAAACATTCTTTAGCCGATTTACACCAGGCGGCGCAGCCTAAATCTAATTCTCTAAAAATTATAAAACCGCATTGAGGACATTTTCTTTTCATTTCATTGCTAAAAATTTCTACTCCATAACCGCATTGAGGGCAAGGATATTCGCAAGGAACAGCATTTTTTAAAATATCTGAACCGGGGCAAAAAAAATCAGGCATTATTCCCCACCTTATCTATAAATATTGTTTACCTTTTCTATCTACTTTAATAGTATAACATAAAATAACTCATTCGTCAATTTTCTTGACAAAAGCGGTAATCAAACATATCATATTAAAATAAAAGACAAAAAATTTTAATAGAAAGTTATTTTTCTTAATTTAATAAATATAAATATCAAATGAAACTTAGCAAAAATAAATTTGATGGGACCATTTAATATGCCAGAGGCAGAATTGACAGATATAAAATTTGACGCATATTCACCAAAGGAAATAGCTTCACGCATAGAGACTGTAAGTGTTGGCAAGGCAAATTTGAATTTCTTCGCAGAATTTACTTTATCAATGCTTGCAGGAGTGTTTATCGCATTCGGCGCGGTATTATTTACATTTGTTGTGCATGATTCCAAACTTACTTTTGGTTTGACGCAGCTTATAGGAGGCTTTTCTTTCTGCTTAGGGCTTATACTAGTGGTTGTGGCTGGGGCAGAACTATTTACCGGCAATAACCTTTTAGTAATGGCATACACCTCCAAAAAAATAACGCTTATACAGCTAGTTAAAAATTGGGTGATTGTTTACTTCGGGAACTTTATAGGCGCGGTTTCATTAGCCCTGTGGATATACCTTACACGACATTGGGCCGCAAATAATTATTTAGTAGGCGCGAAGGCGCTTTTGATTGCAAATGCCAAAGTAAGCCTTCCATTTTTAGCGGCTTTTTCTCGCGGAGTTTTATGTAATGCCTTAGTCTGTCTTGCTGTATGGTTATGCATGAGCGGCCGCAGCACCACAGATAAGATACTCTCCATCCTCTTTCCAATTACCGCTTTTGTTGCATTAGGATTCGAGCACAGCGTAGCAAATATGTATTTCATTCCCATGGGACTATTGTTAAAGAAAAATCCGTATGTTTTAGAGGCAGTAATTTCTATAACAGGCAAAACCAATGATTTTTCAAACTTGACCGCGCAATCTTTTTTATTTAAAAATCTTTTGCCCGTTACTTTAGGAAACATTGTTGGAGGGGGAGTATTAGTAGGTTTAGTATATTGGTTTGTTTACCTGCGCGGAAAAAGACAAGAAGCATGACGTCTTTATAAAAATTTTGAATTTTTAGTTATGGTTTTGAATTCTAATTTTAAAATTAGAAATAACTAAAAGATTTTTATTTTGAATGGCAATATAGATAGGTTTTTTAACTTTTTGAGATAACCATAAATAATCATTTTGCTTTATTATACAGAAAACCAGCTTAGATAAAGATAAAAAATTAATCTTATCTTCATCGGTCTTTAAAAAACTAATTTTTTCAGGACTTTCTAAATAATATACTAAACTATTGCTCCCTGATACATTAGAGGCAATAGCTAATTTTTTTCCGGGTAAATATGGTTTTAAACTTAAAGCTAAAGGTTTTAAAGGTTTTATATGGTCAATTTTAATGCTAAAATTAATTAAAAATATATAAAATATAAAAAATATTATAGATATTGAATAAATTAAATAAGCCGGTTTTTTAAAATATACAAGCCATAATAAAATCAATCCTATTAATAAAATAATTCCCGAGGGCATTAATCCGTTTATTAAACTTAAATATTCTCCGGAAAAAGTAGAATAAACTAAAAAAATAAAAATTAAAATTATGCTTAATGTAAATAAAGAAAAAAAGATCAAAGGTAAAAAAATTTCTTTTTTAGAAGCGTCTTTTAAAAATTTACCCACCATCACAGCGCAGGCTGGATAAATAAATAATATATAATTAGGCAGTTTAGTCTTAACTAAAGTAAAAAATAAAAAAGTAAAAATTATCCATGATAGTAAAAATTTTCTTTTATCATTATCTTGATTGTTCTGGAAAGTATTTTTTTTACATGTCCATGAGAAAAAACTAGGGATATAATAATACCATGGACCGCTTTGGTTTAAAATTGGTTTAATTATTCTACCTAAAGTATAAAAAACAAAAATTTCTTGAAAAAATTTTTCTCCCACCGCTAAATAACCTAAAATATACCATGAACCCCCAATTAATAAATAAATAATCATTCCCCATAAATAAAATATTTTTTTAAACTGGTTATTTTTTTTAGTGATTAAAGAATATAATAATACCAAGCTTAACGGCAAAAAAAGAGCAAACGGACCCTTAGCTAAAGTTCCTAAAGCGCAAGAAAGCCAAAAATAAAGAAACATTCTTTTATTCCCGGTATTCTCTAAGGCTAAATAAGATAAAATACAAGCTAACTCGATAAAAAATAAAAAAACAATATCTAAATTAGCCAGACGAGCTTGAACAAAAAATTGCAGACTAATTAATATTATTAAACCGGAAAAAAAACCGGCTAGTTCTCCATAAAAAATTTTCCCTAAATAAAAAGTTAAAATAACTATTCCAACGCCAAATAAGGCTGAAGTTAACCTTGCCGATAATTCATTCCAACCTAAAATTTTAGCTGATAATACTGTGAACCATATAGAAAGAGGAGGGTGGCAAAGCCACATTTCATAATTCCAATGAGGAATTAACCAGTTTCCGTTTTGAGATATTTCACGAGCAATTTCTGTATATAAAGGTTCATCATTATCCCAAAGACTTGTAGAGCCTAATTTATAAAGGAGTAAAAATGAAGCTAAAATAATTAAAATTAATAAATATTTTTTCCAATTCACTTAAACTGTTTTTAAAAATTGATTTTTTTTAATTCTATTATAAATAAATAAAAGCATAATACCGATTAAAATAAAAACTACTAAAGGAATAAAAACCGTTAAAATAGCCATAATTATCACAAAAATATCTTCAATAACGCTTATAAAAGTATTACTGGTAAAAAAATTACTTGAAGATGTTAAAAGCCTGGTTTTAGATTTAACTAAATGTAAAGGCAAACTTACTGTACTGCTAATTATAATGCTCATCAGATATAAAATTAAAGAGTTTTTTATATCAATTATAGAAATGACAATTAAAATAGCTGAAAAAGGTTTTATAAAAATAACTAAAACATCCAAAAAATTATCA
>JACPDS010000036.1 GCA_016183885.1 Armatimonadota bacterium | reverse complement strand
ATTTTTAGGGGCAAATATGTTAGGTTTTTATGCTTTAGCTTATAATATCTCCAGTCTGCCTTCCATGGCTATTTCTCAAATTTTAGCTAAAGTATCATTTCCTCTTTATTCTAAGCTGCAAGAAGATCAAGCGAAACTTAAAGAAGCTTTTTTAAATTTTTTTCTTTTAAATATCATATTAATATTGCCGATATCTTTAGGAATATATATTTTAGCTTATCCTTTAATTATTAATGTCTTGGGAATAAAATGGATGCCGATGTTAGGAGTTTTAAAAATTCTCTGTATTTTTGGCTTTTTACGCTCCTTAGGAGGAATAACCGGGGTTGTTTTTAATTCTTTGGGGAGGCCGGGGGAATTAAAAAAACTTGTTTTAATTCATGTAATTTTAATGAGCATAAGTATTTTCCCGTTAGGCTTAAAATGGGGAATTGAAGGTGTGGGAATTTCTGTGGTGATTTCTCAATTTATAAATATTTATTTTGCTTTTATTAAGCTAAAGAAACTAATAAATTTTAACTGGAGGGAAATTTTTAAAATTAACTTAATTCCTTTTTCAGCTTCTTTTTTATTAGTGATTTTCTTGGTAATTTTAAAATATTTTATAAAAGATACTTTGCTTAATTTTCTAATCATTATAATTTCAGGAAGTATTTTTTATCTTGGCTTAATTTATTTATTTAAAAAAGAATGGTATTTTAAAATTTGGAATTTAATTAAAGGGTTGGAATTTTAATGAAAATTTGTTATTTCGGAATTTATCAAAGGGATTATTCCAGAGCCCAAATTAACTTTCAGCGTTTTAAAAAATGCGGTTTTGAAGTTATTGAATGTCATGAAAATTTTAGATTTCCCGATAAAATTATAAATAATAAAAAGGATTTAATATGTCAAAAATTATTCCTTTTATGGGAGCGCATAAGGGTAAATTGGATTTTATTATTAAAATTTTTAAAAACCAGTTTAAACGCTAAAATAATTTTTATTGGACATCCGTATGATTATGAAATAATTTTAGCTTATTTTTTGGCAAAAATTACTCGGAAAAAATTGATTTTCGATCCTTTTATTTCTAATTTTGAAACTGCCGTTGATCGGGGGAGTATAAAATTAAATACATATTCCAGCAGGGTTTTATGGTGGTTTGACAAATTAGTTTTTGGCTTGCCGGATTGCTTGATTATAGATACTTTTAAACATGCTGAATATTTAAAAGAAGAATTTAAATTTAAAACTAAAATTTACCGCATCTTTGTGGCTGCTCAGGAAGATATTTTTTATCCTCAAGAAATAAAGAAAAATAATTCAAATTTCAATGTGCTTTTTTTTGGAAATTTTATTCCTCTTCAAGGAGTGGAATATATTATTCAAGCCGCTAAAATTTTAGAAAATGAAGATATTTTTTTTAATATTATCGGGGATGGACAAACTTATCCTTTCATATTAAGATTATCTCAAGATTTAAATCTTAAAAAAATAAAATTTTTAGGATACAAGTCTCCTCAAGAAATTGCCAATTTCATTGCTGAGGCTGATTTAGGATTAGGAATTTTTGGAAAAACTCCTAAGGCTCAATTAGTTATTCCAAATAAAGTTTATCAAGTTATGGCTATGAGAAAAGCGGTTTTAACAGGAGAAAATAAAGCTGCCTGCGAACTATTAGAAGCAAAAGTTGATTTTTGGCCATGCAAAATGGCTGATGCGGAAAGTTTAGCGGAAAATATTTTATTTTTAAAAAATAATTCAATGATATTAAATAAAATTGCGGAAAATGGATATTTAAAATATAAAAAAGATTTTAATATGGAAAAAACCGCTGATTTACTTTGTGATATAATAAATAAAATATATAATGGCAAAAGAAAAGGAGGAATAAATTGAGAGTTTTAATTACAGGAATTACTGGATTTGTGGGAAGTTATCTGGCGGAGTATTTTTTAGAAAATTATCCCAAAAATAAAATTTATGGAACATTGCGGTGGAGAAGCCGCTTAGAAAATATTGAACATATTAAAAGAAAAATTAATTTAATTGAATGCGACTTAAAAGATGCTAATTCTGTCAGTAAAATGATAGAAGAAGTCGTTCCTGATTATATTTTTCATCTTGCCGCCCAATCTTTTGTGCCCACTTCATGGCATGCGCCTACAGATACCCTGACTACTAATATAGTCAGTCAAATTAATATTTTTGAAGCTGTGAAAAAAATTGATAATCATACTAAGATTCAAATTGCCGGTTCCAGCGAAGAATATGGTTTAGTTTTAGAAAATGAACTTCCTATAAAAGAAACTAATCCTTTACGTCCTTTAAGTCCTTATGGCGTAAGTAAAGTTGCTCAAGATTTATTAGGCTATCAATATTTTATGAGTTATAAAATGTCTATTGTTAGAACCAGAGCTTTTAATCATACCGGCCCTCGCAGGGGAGAAGTTTTTGTAGAATCTAATTTCGCCAGGCAAATTGTGGAAATTGAAAAAGGTTATCAAGAACCCATAATTAAAGTGGGGAATTTGGAAGCTAAAAGAGATTATACAGATGTAAGAGATATCGTTAGAGCTTATCATTTAGCTTTGGAAAAAGGAGAAAGCGGTGAAATTTATAATATTTGTTCCGGAAAAGCTTATAAAATCAACGAAGTTTTGGAATTACTTTTATCTCATACCAAAATAAAAATTAAAATTCAAGAGGACCCTGATAGATTTAGACCTTCGGATGTGCCGGTGCTTTTAGGCGACAATTCTAAATTTAAGAAAAAAACTAAATGGACCGCCACGATTAATTTTGAACAAACTTTAAAAGATATTTTAGCTTATTGGAGAAAAATATTATAATGTTTAAATTAATCAGCATGGTTTTTATTTCATGTTTGCTGGGGGTTTCAGGACAAATTAGTTTAAAAATCGGAATGAACCATGTTGGAAGAATCGGCAAAGATAGTTTAATGTTTTTCTGGCCATTAATGCTTAAAGTAATTTCTTCTCCTTTAATTTGGCTTGGATTATTTTTTTATGCTTTAAGTTTTGTATGGTGGCTTGTGATTTTATCTAGAGTGAATTTAAGTTTGGCATACCCTTTAATAAGTATGAATTTTATTTTAGTTATATTAGCCGCATGGTTATTTTTACATGAACCCGTTTCCATTAATAGGATTTTAGGGGTGATTATTATCTGCTCAGGAATTATGATTATTAAATGAAAGTATCCGTTATTATCCCGGCTTATAATGAAGAAGATAATTTAAAAGAACTTATTCCGGAAATTAAAAAAATCGATATTTCTCATCCTTATAATATAGGCAATGGCGCGGCGGTTAAAAGCGGCGCAAGAACGGCTCAGGGAGATTATTTAGTTTTTATGGATGCGGATTTTCAGCATCCGCCAACAGAAATTCCCCGACTTTTAGATGCTTTAAAAGAATATAATTTAGTAGTGGGCGCGCGAAGCGGGCGAAATTTATCTTTTCGAAGAACTTTATTAAATAAAATCTTAAATTCTTTAGCCGGTTTTTTAGTAAATAAGAAAATACTAGATTTAACCTCGGGATTTCGAGCTATTAGAAAAGAGCTTTTTTTAGAATTTATCCACCTTCTTCCTAATACTTTTTCTTATCCTTCTACTTTAACTTTAGCTGTATTTAAGGCGGGTTACTCGGTAAAATATGAACTTATTCCCGAAATTCAAAGAAGAAAAAAGGGAAAAAGTAAAATTAATCTTTTTAAAGACGGAATTCTTTTTTTATCATTATGCGCTAGAATGATTATTTTATTCGATCCTTTAAAAGTATTTTTACCGGTGAGTTTATTTTTATTAACTTTGGGATTTATCTTTGCTGTTTATCAATTAATTACCAAAGGCGGTTTGTTTGGGGCTTCCATCATTACGCTGCTTATAGGAATTTTTATTTTCTTTTTTGGTTTTTTAGCCGATCAAATTGCCGCCCTTAGAAGAGAAATTAAATATAAGTGAATAGGCGGCAAGCGTAAAGCCGTTAAGTAAAATAAAATTCAAATACTTAACGCTTAAATAATAATTATGTTATTAAAAAAATACCCTTGGATTATTTTAATATTAATCATTTTTTTAGGAGGAATTTTACGCACTTATCAAATTAAAGAAAAAGGTTTGTTTTTTTACGATGAGGGAATTTATCTTAGCTTTGCTAAAGATAAATTCCAAAAATTATTACACTTAAAAGAAAATAAAATTGAAAGACAGATTAAATATTCTTTTTTCAGCTCGGGCGGAAAATTTGGTTATTGTTTTTTTATTTTAATTAATTTTTTTTTATTTGGTTTAAAAGATTATGCCTCGCTTCTAGTTTCAAGTTTCTTTGGGATATTTACGCTTTATTTAATTTTTTTGTATTCCAAACGCATTTATAAAGATTATTCTACAGCCCTATTAAGCGCTTTAATTTTAGCTTTATCTGGTTTTCATATTATGTATAGCCGTCATGGACTCCCTCAATCGTTAAGTATTTTTTTTCTTTATTTAAGTTTATATTTATATTTATTATCTTTAAATAATAATATTATTATTTTAGCTTTAAGCGGATTTTCTCTGGGATATGCTGTTTCCGCTCATTATAATTTAATTTTATATATTATAATTTTTATGTTTTTTGAACTAATTAATTATTTTAAAAATAAATCAAAATTTAGGAGATTTTTAATTTTATTTACTTTTTCTATTCTGCCTTTATTTTTATGGCAAAGTTTAACTTTAATAGATAAAATTAAATTTTTTGGTTTTTTCCCGGAAACTTATTTTCAAGAATTAAAATCAAATTTTGGAGCGGTCTTCCAGCAAACTTCATATGGAATTGATCCATTTTTTGCCATGTTTTATCTTCAAAAAATGGAAGGCTGGATTATTTTTATTTCTTTTATTTTGGGAAGCTTTTTTTTAATTAAAAAAATAAAGAAGAATTTTAATTTAGAAGAGTTTTCTTTATTAACTTTTGCTTTATTTCCCTTAATTTGGTACGGTTTTTACCCTCATCTTCGGGTTTTACGTTCTTTTGCATGTGTATCTCCGGCTTTGGCTGTAATTGCAAGCTGGTTTATATTTAAGATATTTAAAAATAAAAAAATAATTTTAAATTTATTAATTATTTTAATTATTTTAATCGGCATTAATAACGCAGTGCCTATTATAAAATTAAAATCTGTTTACGCTAAAACTGCCGACTATTTAAAGACAAAAAAATATAACATGGTTTCCGCTCCACTAGAGATGTATCCTATCTGGAACTTTTATTTGGGAGATAAAGTTTATCCTTTGGAAAATTTAAGAAATTTGAAAAATATCCCTAAAAAATTCTCGGTTTTAATTAATATTTGGCATTGGGATAAAAAATTAACAAATTACCCTTATTTTAAAAGTTTCCCGCAGAGCAGTTTTTCCGCTTTTAACGCTGAAGGAGGAATGAAAGATAAATATATCGTTAAAAATATTCCTAAAAAAATGATTTATCTTTATTATATCAAGGACTTAAAATGATCTTAAGCGTCGTTATCGCTACTTTAGGCAGAAATGAAATCGAAAGATTATTAGACAGTCTTGAAGGGCAGAATTTTCAAGATAAATTTGAAGTAATTATTGTGGGAGAGGAGGAAAGTTTAAGATTTAAAAATTTTTCTTTTAAAGTAAAATATTTAAAAAGGTTAAAAAGCGGAGCCGCCGCCGCAAGAAATGCAGGGGTAGAAAATTCACAGGGAGAATTTATCTTATTTTTAGATGACGACCTGATAGCCGAAGAGAATTTATTTGCCGAACATTTAAATTTCTTAAAAGATAAAGCTGTAAGCGGCGTTCTAGGTGATATTAAAAATGAAAATTCCTCCGGAGGTATTTTTACCGATTTTTTAATAGAAAGAGATTTGCAGAATTCTTATCAAGGAATCGATGCTCAAGATGTTTCTTATGACTATTTTTATACGGGAAATATTTCTTTAAGAAAAAAAGTTTTTTTGGCATCAGGCGGATTTGACGAGGATTTTAATGTTTATGGTTATGAAGATTTAGAATTAGGTTATCGTTTAAATAAATTGGGCTTTAAAATAAAATATAATCCTCAAGCTAAAGGGACGCATCTTTTAAAAAGAGAGTTTATTTCCTTTTGCAAACGTAAAATTATGTTAGGAGAATCAGCGGTAATTTTTGCCAAGAAACATCCTGAATTAAAAAAAGAATTTAGTCTTCATCCTCCTAAATTAAAAGAAAGAATTTTGATTAATCCTTTAACAGAAAGATATTTTTTTAAAAAAATTAAGCTCATGGAAGAAGAAAAAGATAAACAAAAGCTATTTCCATTATATGAAATGATGCTTAATTATTATTACTGGCAGGGGGTTAAAAAAGGATTAAAATGTTTGTAGTTGCTTCTACAATTATTTCCAAGCGCGAAGAATTTTTTTTAGATTGTGTCTTAGAAAGCGTTAAAGAAGCGGTGGATTTAATAATCATTAATGATAATAGCGATGATAAAGAAAATCCTAATTTAAAAATTATTAAAAATTCTAATTTATATAAGCAAGATAAAGTTAAAATTTTATTTAATAAATTTAACGGTTTTGACGAAGCGCGCAATCAAATTTTAGATTTTATTAAAAGTTTAAATTTTAAAGACCTTTGGATTTTAAAATTAGATTGCGATGAAGCGCATACTCATGAGTTAAAAAAAATTACACGGAATATTCTTCCAAAACTCCCTTTCTATGTCGGAGGGATAGACTGTTATTATTATCATTTCATACAGTCTTTTGATTATTATTATAGTATTGACAGACGCCATAATTTCTTAGTGCGGTTTAATTCAGAGCTCTTTTGGGAGGGCAGGGTACATGAAAAATTGAAAAATGTTCAAGGGAAAATTTTAGTTACGCCTTATCTTTTTTTTCACTATGGCGCTGTAATTCCAAGAAGCGAGGTTTTAGAAAAATGGAAATTATACGCTTATTTAGGGGATAAAACTTTTGGAAATTTAGATGATTCTTCTTATATTTTAAATTATGAAGCGCGCTTCTGCCTTAAATTTAATAAAGTTCATCCTCAAATTATGCAGGGCAAAATAAAAG
>JACPDS010000033.1 GCA_016183885.1 Armatimonadota bacterium | reverse complement strand
TGCGATTCTTGAGCTAGACGCAAATGTCCAAAATGAACAGGATTAAAAGTGCCTCCTAAAATGCCGATTTTTTTCATTAAGCTTAAAAATTCTAATTCTTTATTTAGCTTTCCTGCAAAATCTTAAAAGGATTTGATTATTTTAAACCGAACTTTTTTCTTTAAAAACAAAAAAATATGAACTATAAATTTTTAATATTATTTTTTTTTCTTTTAATCAATTTAGTTTATTCTCAAAATGCGGAATATCCAATTAACCTGCAAGCTGAAAGCTTAAACTATACCGAAGAGAAAATAACCGCTTCAGGAAATGTTATCTTCACTTACAAAAATATAAAAATTAAAACAGAGAATTTAGAATTTAATTTTAAAACTCAAATTTTAAAAGCCTTGGGAAATATAGCTTTTTATCAAGATGATAGCGAGATTCTGGGTGAGAATTTAATTTATAACTTAAAAACAAAAACAGGTTCTCTTTATGAAGCAAGCGGATTTGCTAAAAATTTTAATTTTGAAAAACAATTTCAAGAAGGAAAGATTTTCTTCTGGGGTAAAGTTATTAAAATTAAACCAAAAGAATTCAATATTCTTGATTCTATAATTACCACCTGCGATATTACCTCTCCGCTGTATCATTACCATTTAAAAAGCAAAGAAATTATTATTTACCCCGAAGATAAATTAATTGCTAAAAATTTCTCCTTTTACATCAAAGATAAACCTTTAATTGCTTTGCCGTCTTTAGTTTTGTCTCTTAAACAAAGGTCAGGGCGTCAAATGGAACAAAATTTAATTCCCAAAATAGGTTATAATGATCTCGACGGGTATTACCTTAAAGAATCATTAAATTATCTTGTAGGAAAAAAAGATTACGGGATAATTCATCTTAACTGGTATGAAAAAAGCGGCTGGGGTCGAGGATTGGAGCATTACTATAATCTTGGCGATAAAGGGAAAGGAGCTTTTTATTATTATAAACTCCAAAGCCGCCAGAATAACACTAACCGTTTTGAATATTCTAATCGCCTGGAATATTTTTTCCCGGGGAATATTAATTTTTTTTGGGGATATAGTTATAACCGCTATGATATTCCAAGCCAGGAAAATCCGGCTATTACTAATAATCAATTAAGTCTTAATAAATCGGGGAAGAAAGCAAATTTTACCATTATTAGCAGCACTTATAATTCCGGATACAACGTTAATCAAGGATATAATTTTAATTATGCTTATCAATTTAGTCCAAGTTTAAAAGGCCATTTTTTACTTGATTATTCTGAAAATACTTCGCGTTTCAGTAAAACATTTCGTTCTCATCCTACATTTAAATTAATTAATGCCGGTAAATATTTAGATGCCGAATTAAATTTTGAAAATACTACAGGAACCTCTTTATATGCCGTTTCTCGAAAACCGGAAATTACCCTGCGCTCCCATATTTTTAATTTAGCAGCTCTGCCCTTTCAAACTTCTTACAGTTATGGAGTTTATAATGAAATACCTTTTAATAAAAAAACTCTTCGGCATGATTTTAAATTTTTATTGACTGATAAATCCTGGCAATTATATAAAAATATTTATTGGAATACAAGCGGAGGATACGATCAGCTTTGGTATAATAACGGGGAAGCTAAATATATCTGGCGGGCGCGAAGCGGTATTTTTATTTCTTACGGACCGCATATCATTACTTATTTTGATTATAATTATCAACAACCTTATGGATATTCTCCCTTAAAACAAGATCAGGCAGGCGAATATGAGCAAATTGGAGGCAATTTTCAAATTTATAACCAAAATTTTTGGCAGATTAATACTTTTACAACTTACAATATTCGAACCCATAATTTTCAAAATCTAACTTATAACTTAAATTTTAAACCTAAAAGAGACTGGGGGATTAATTTAGGCGCCAATTATGATATTCATAAAAAAATTTGGTATAATTTAGACGCTCAATGCAATTTACAAATTAGCCCTACTTTAAACCTGCAATACTGGAGTGTTTTTGACCTGCAAACAGGACATAATATCTATCAAGATTATGCTCTCCTGAAAGATTGGCATTGCTGGGAAGGGCGGTTAATTTATCGCGGAGGCCAGCAAAATGAAATCTGGCTTTCTTTTGTGTTAAAAGGTTTTTCATATCCCGCCCCAAGTATCGGAGTAAATCAAAATTCACCTATTATTCCTCAAAATTTATGGAAATAATTCTAAATAAATTAATAAGCTAAAACTTGAAAAGATTTTAAATCAAAATTTACATAAGGATAGTCAGAGGGATTTTCCGGGTGACTCAAAGTATCGTTAAGCGAATCATTGGGATAAATTGAAGGGACGGGAGAAATTATGCCCTGTTGTTTATTTATATAAAGAGTATAGGCGCTGTTATTTATAAAATTGGGACCTTGTCCCAATGTGTCAATGGGGCGGTCAGACGCATCGGTAATAACAACATGAGCGTTAAAATAATCGTCTAAATATTGATTTAATAAAATACTTGAATCATTAATATTAAAATTTAAAGTTAAACTTTTTTCATCTCCAGAAATAATAAGATTATTATTAACGCCTCCAACAAATTCCCAAATGAAACTGTTGGGATTTTGAGGATCTTTGCGGCGATGATACCAGTTGGCGTTAACGCCGTCATATCTAACATAATCGGTATAAGTGCGATTATCGGCAACATTAATCAGCCCCTGGGTATTACTGCTAAATAAAACAAAATAATGCCCGATTCCGCTTTGATCAATCCTGCCGTTATTATTTACCGTAATTGTAAAAGATAAATATCGAGCTTGATTAGCGCTGGAAGTTCCAGATCCCGAAGAAGGACCTCTTGCGCAGCTAAATAAAACTAATGATAATAAAAATAAAAATAAAGGTAATTTCTTTTTCATTTGCATAATATTATTATAATATAAAATTAAAACAAGAGTTTGAAAAAATGAAAAATCATTGGAAAAACATTTATTCCTTTATTATGGATACTTAATTTAAATAAAAAAGGTTTTATCTGGGGTTATATTTTAGGATTAAGTTTTTTCGGAACGATTTTAAATTGGTTTGCTTTATTCGGCAGGGAGCCGTATTTATTAGGGGTATTATTTTATAGTATTTTTTGGGGATTCGCAGCTTGGTTAATCTGCTTATATTATAAAAAAACAAAAAATTTTTTAAAAAGAATTCTATTTGTTCCATCCTTGTGGGTAATTTTTGAATATTTAAAATCTCTCGGTCCATTAGGATTTAACTGGGGAACTTTGTGTTATTCTCAATATAAATTTTCTTTAATCTTGCCAATAGTTAATTTAATCGGCGGATTTGGACTTTCTTGGCTAATTGTTTTTATTAATGCCTGGATTTTAGAATTAATTTTGTTATTTTATGAGAAAAAAAAATTTAATTTTAAATATTTATCGCCATTTTTAATTTTATGTTTAATTTTATTTTACGGATTTTATAATTTAAATTTTAGAAAGAGCTCCAAATTTATTAAAGTAAGTCTTATTCAATTAAATATTGACCAAGATATTAAATGGAGTAAAAGTTATTTTAATAAAACCATCGAAATTATTGAAGAATTAATTAATAAAGCCGCAAAAAATCATAGCCAGCTGGTAATTTTACCTGAAACAGCTTTCCCTGATTATATGCTTTACGACCTTGAGTTAACTAAAAGAGTTGGTAATTTAGCTAAAAAAAATAAGATCTATTTGGTAAGCGGCGCTCCGGATTATGAATTAAAAAATAAACAAGCTTATATTTATAATACAGTGATGGTATTCGGCCCTCAAGGAGAATATAAAGGAAAATATCAAAAAAACCATTTAGTGCCTTTTGGAGAATATCTGCCGCTGGGAAAATATTTAAAAAAATATAGTTTATTTAAACGGGTTGCAAATTTTTCTAAAGGAGATAAATTAAATATTTTCTTCACTAAAATAGGAAGTTTTGGAAGTTTAATCTGTTTTGAATCTACTTTTCCTCATTTAGCAAGAACTTTATTGAAGCAAGCTGATTTTTGGATTGTGGCAACTAATGATGCCTGGTTTTCTTTTTCTTCCGCCTCGGAACACCACTTAGCTTTATCCATAACCAGAGCGGTGGAAAATGGAGTTTATTTAGCTTTTAACGCTAATACCGGCATTTCCGCTTTAGTTGATCCTCAAGGAAGAATTATAAAATCAACTTCATTATTTGAAAGAAAAATTTTAAGCGGGGATTTAGGATTAAAATCTAAAAATACTTTATATAACCTCCTGGGAGATTATATAGTTTATTTAAGTTTTATATTAGTCTTAGTATTATTCTTTAAAAAAGAGAAATAGAAATTTTGTTAAAGTTGTTCCTCTCTCGTCAGCGTAATTTTGACGGGCTAACTTAAAATTTAAGCCGCTTCGTTTAAAGGTTTTTCATTTTTTAAATTAATCACTTCAATAATTTCAGCTTTATGGAGATTAAAATTAGTAAAGATATTTACAATTTTTCCTTCACCTTGTTTATTTAAAATTTTTTTAGTAATAATACTTTTATAGCTGATTTTTTTATTTTCAATCTGAGGATGAGTTTCCTTTTGATAAGAGAGCATCCAAACTATTTTCTTAAGAGAATTTAATTTAGTCACAATGAATTTATTATCTTTTATTTCCAAGAGAGCTTTGCCATTGCCCTGGTTAAGTAAAGAAAGCGGAATTTCCTTAATTTTAGGATGAGCCATTAAATAAAGCCTGATTCTAAAATATTCTTTAGCTATATCTAAAGCTTTTTCTTTTTCAATTTTTTGCTGGATTACTTTTTTAGACATTTTTTTCACCCCTTATCTTTTTTTTCACGACTTTCTTAAATTAGTAAAGGGGAAGAATGTTAAATTATTGTTAACTTTTTTTGCGCGGGATTCAAAGTTTAGAGGGGAGGTCCAAAAAGGGGTAGCCGCTCCGATGTTGCATCGGAGCGTAAATATACTATATATAGCGCCCCGAAGTTACATCGGGGCGGCTACCATATATAGCATATAAATATTTTAAATTTGACTTTTTGGACAGCCCTCTACAATCCTATAGATTGAACTCCTGCAATAATAAATTATCTAAGAGCATATGGATAGTATAAAAAAATTCAAGGGGGGAACCTGATATTGAAAACATGAATTTACTCGTCTAAAGCCCCCTCACCTTAATCCTCTCCCCTCTGGGGAGAGGATTAAGGTGAGGGGTATTATTCATATGTTTGCTTAATAAATTAAAGAGGCTGCTCAAATTTTTAAATTATTTTGGACAGCAGTGAGTCTGACTTCTTTTTTTTATAAAACTGGTTATGGGATAAATTCCAATAATATCTAGAATAAAATCTTTGATTTTTACTTCTTTTAAAGTTCTAATTTCTCGAAGACCCCTTAACAAAAACAAGGAAACTAAAAGACGCAGGATTCCTGAAATTAAAAAAATAAACGGCAGGTTAGAGCCAAAAAAAATAAATATTTTCTGTCTAGCCAATAAACTTCCCAGCATAGAGCCTAAAAAAATCCCCGCTCCGTTTAAAACATTAAAATAAGCAATACAACGAGCGCGTCTTGCCGGACTAGTGGAATCATAAATGAAATTATTAAAACTTAAATTAAAGCCTGACCAGGCTAAGCCGGAAAAAAACATGCAGAAAATTAAATAATTAAAATTAGCTGAAAAAAACCAGACTATTGCCGCAAAAGGAACCAAAAAACCGCTTATTTTTAAAATTTTAATATTCCCATAACGATCGGCTTTTTCTCCCCAATAAGGCATAAATAATAAGTTAATAAATGCGGCAATGGTAATTAAAAAAGTGTAGTGAAAATAACTTAATTTTAAATCTCTCAGCATATACATACTATAAAAAGGAGCGGATGAATAAGTAGCTAAGCTCATTAAAGAAACAAAAATCACAAATTTCCCAAAATTATTAAAAGGAAGGCGGCGCAAAAATTCTTTAAAGCTAAAGCTTAATTCTTTTTTGATAATAAGTTTAGATTCATACATTGAATTTAATAAAAAACTTGAAGTCATTCTAAAAATAAAAGCGATAAAAAATATTAAAGCAAATCCATAAAAGATATTTTTATTATTAAATAAATGTAAAATGCCTCCGGCTAAAAAAGTGGAAATAAGAGTAACTAATCCTAACAAACGATTGCGTTTGCCAAAAATTTTTCCCCGGAT
>JACPDS010000032.1 GCA_016183885.1 Armatimonadota bacterium | reverse complement strand
TAAAATTAAAAAACAATTCTCTAAATTTTTTGTTAAAATATTTTGAGCGCTAAAAGTTATAAAAGTTAAAGATAAAACCCAAATAATTAAAGCGAAAGAAAGTTTCTTTAACAAAATTTACCCCCTATTTTTATAAATTTTAAACACTAATATCTAAATTCTAAACAAATTTAAGTTGCCAAAATTCTCCCGCGCTTGCGGGAGGTAAACCTAATTTTAAAAATTCAGAATGTTTCTTAAATATTTTTTTAAATTTTCTATGTTCCAAAATCCAATGTTTTTAATTTTTTATAATTTATCGGCTTCATCTCTACGGAAAATATTTTCCATCCTTCTTGGTTTTTAATTAAAGTAACCCTGCCGAAATATATAGCTTTTATAAAGTTATCTTTTTGTTTTATAACTACTTTGGTTTTTACCTGCAAACGGCAAAGATTAGACTCATTTTCTAAAATCTTATAATTTATTAATTTAATATATTTTATAGCTGAAGCCGATAAATAAAACCTTGAAAAATCTAAATTTATTTTGATTTCATTATCTAAAAGGCCGTAAGCGCTTCTATAATTCTTAAAATTAACATATTTAAAAAATAATTTAAGTAATTCTTCAAAATTAAGAGCTAAAACTATTCTCCCTGTAAAAATAATAAACAGCCATAATAAACATAAGCGCTTATAAAAAATCATTTTGAAGCTGTTTCTGCTTCTCTTATAATTAAAGGATATTCTAACTGCAATTCAGCATCTTCCAGATTTTCCTTTAAAAAGATTTGAAAATAATATATACCAGGTTTTTCAAAAATTACCTCGGCAAATAAGTTAACCGCCATAAAGGGAGTTTCTTGTTCTTTTAAAGTAAAAGGCTGATCCCCGGTTTGAATTAAAAGAGTTCTATCCGGATTTAAAATCTTCATACCTTGCGCAAAATCTCCCTTGCCGTTACACCAGCCATTAGCCACATAAAAGCCGGGCGTCGGAAAAGTAAAGGGAAAATTAGGGAAGGGAAGTTCATAAAATATCCGCAAAAAACTAGGAGGCCCTCCATCTTCTCTAACTTCTAGACAAGGAATGGAAAATTGTAATTTCGGCTTCATAAAAAAATCTCCTTTCTAAAACTTTTTCTGTAGGGGGTTGTCCAAAAAGTCAAATTTAAAATATTTATATACCATATATAGTATATAAACGCCCCGAAGTTACATCGGGGCGGCTACCCCTTTTTTGACAGTCCCTTTTATTTAGGCTCAGAAATAATTTTTATTATTTTATTTTTACTTTTTAAACCTTTAATAATCTGTATTTTAGAAAGTTTTATTTTAAGATATTCCGCTAATACTTTCTTTAAAGCTTCATTAGCTTTTCCCTCGATAGGCGGAGCTTTAACTTTAATTTCTAAAATACCTTCTTTTATTTTAATTTGATTTAAAGAAGAAGATGGCTTTAGAAAGACCTCAAAAGTTAGTCCATCTTTATTTCGATTAATCTTTAAATTTTTAAGTTCCATTTAATTTTACTAAAGCTCTCTTAGCGGCTTTTTGTTCCGCTTCCTTTTTATTTCCTCCCTTCCCTACCCCTAATTCCTTATTAACTAAATATACGCCGACTTTAAATTCTTTTTGATGAGGCGATCCAGATTCTGCTAAAACTCTATAATCCGGCAATTTTTTATGTTTTTTTTGGATAAATTCCTGTAAAGCGCTTTTGTAATCAAAAGATTGATATTGCTCAATTATTTTTAAATATTCTCTTAAAACAAATTCTTTGGCTTTGTTAAATCCTTGATCTAAATAAATTGCCCCGATTAAAGCTTCTAATGAATCGGCTAAAATAGAATCTTTATTTCTCCCGCCGCTTTTTTCTTCACCTTTTCCTAAAAAGAGGTATTGTCCTATTTTTAATTTTTTAGCTAAAATTACTAAAGCGGCGGTACTTATTAATTGAGCTTTTAATTTAGCTAATTCTCCCAATTTAAGCTGAGGAAATTTCATGTAAATTTCCTCAGTAATTATTAAATTTAATACTGTATCTCCTAAAAATTCTAATTTTTCATAATTAATTATCTCTTTTTTTTCATGAGCGTAAGATTCATGGGTTAAAGCTTGATAGAATATTTCTTCATTTTTAAAATTTATTTTAAATTTTTTCTTAAATTTTAAAAGATTAAATTTCATCATTGATTTTCTGAATATTTTTTAAAAACTAAAACTGCGTTTTGTCCCCCAAATCCAAAAGAATTATTCATAGCGTAATTTATCTTTTTCTCCCGGGCATTATTAGGAGTATAATCTAAATCGCAGTCTGGGTCGGGTTCTTCATAATTAATTGTAGGAGGAATAAGATTATTTTTTAAAGCTAAAATACAAACAATCGATTCTAAAGCTCCGGCCGCCCCTAAAGTATGGCCGGTCATAGATTTGGTAGAGCTGATGGATAATTTATGAGCAAAATCTTTAAAAACCTGCTTAATAGCCAGCGTTTCTGTTTTGTCGCCTACAGGAGTAGAAGTGCCGTGAGCATTAATATAATCAATTCGATCGTAAGAAATTTTAGAATCTTTTAAGGCTTGGAGCATAGCTCTTCTTGCGCCATCTCCGCTTGGTTCGGGATTAGCAATATGATAAGCATCGGCGGACAATCCAAAACCAATAATTTCCGCATAAATATTGGCTTTACGCTTTAGCGCCGAACTTAAACTTTCTAAAATAATTACACCCGCTCCTTCAGCCATAACAAATCCATCCCGATTAAGATCAAATGGACGACAGGCTTTAGCGGGAGATTCATTGCGGGTAGAAAGCGCCCGCATAGAAGAGAAACCGGCTAAACTTAAAGGAGTAATAGCGGCTTCCGTTCCGCCTGTTAACATTATCTTTACTTTGCCATTGCGAATAATCTCATAAGCTTCGCCGATAGAATGGGCGCCTGTGGCGCAGGCTGTAACAATGGAAAGATTGGGACCTTTGATTTTAAAATTAATTCCTACCAGTCCGGAAGCCATATTAATAATCATCATGGGTATAAAAAAAGGGCTGACTTTCTGCGGACCCTTTTCAAGTAAAATCTTATGCTGTTCTTCTAACATAGACATTCCGCCTATTCCCGAGCCGATTAAAACGCCGATATCTTCGCAATTTTCTTCATTAATTTCTAAATTGGCATCTTTAATGGCTAAACCGGAAGCGGCTACGGAAAATTGCAAAAAACGATCCATTTTGCGGATTTCTTTTTTATTATTAATATAATCTTCTGGATTAAAATTTTTAACTTCGGCGGCAATACGAGTGGAAAAAGAATTATCTAAAGGGAAAAAAGTAATTTTATCTATTCCAGAAACTCCGGAGATTAAAGAATTCCAAAATTTTTCTTTCCCAATTCCAATCGGACTGATTACGCCTATTCCTGTTATTACAACTCTTTCTTCCATTTTCCACCTCAAAAATAAAAATAGAAACCCCCTCCGACATTACGTCGGAGCGGCACTTCGCACCGGGTTTATATAATTTCCTCCGC
>JACPDS010000246.1 GCA_016183885.1 Armatimonadota bacterium | reverse complement strand
TTTTTTCTAACAAAAAATATAAAGATTTGATTGTTTTCTCCAGCGATCCGGGTTTTTGGGTTATAAAATCGTGAATTTTAGAATTTAAACTATAAATACTTAAATGCACTTCATAAGGATAAAATTGCGCGATTTCTTCCGCTATTTTTGAATCAATTAAAGTCCCGTTAGTTTTAATAGTAATGGCAAAATTATTAATTTTAGCAAATTCTAAGATTTTAAAAAAATCAGGGCGGACTAAAGGCTCTCCTCCGCTAAAAGTTAATTCCAAACAATTATTTTCTTTAAGTTCTTGAATAATTTTTAAGATAGAATTTAATTTTAACTCTTCTTTTTTTAAGGGGCTGATATAACAATGACGGCATTTTAAATTACAGTTATAAGTTAATTCTATTAAGCTATAAAAAGGAATTTTTTTAATTTGAGCTTGTTTTAAAATATTTTTATAAACAGAATCTCTTTCTTTTATATAAGAACTTTCTCCAAGACTTTTATTCTTCATGGAAGTTAATTCTTTAAATAAAATAAATAGAAAATCAATTAAATCTTTTTCTGCCTCTTTGGGAAAAATTCTATAATCTTTAGATATGACCTTAACAATTTCCGGTAAAGTTTGCTTTTTATTAATTAAATCCCAAATTTTAGCGGCAGTTTGATTTAAATGAATAATTTTTTTGTTTTTAAGATTAAAAATAACAGCTTTATTATTAATTATTCTGCTAACGATAAATTTATTATGAATAATTTTTTTTAATAAATCATTAATCTTCATAATATTTTTAAAAATTCTATAATATTAATTCGAAGATTTTATGAAATTTCATCTTTATATTATAATTATATTTTAAAAAAGGATTAAGGCAGTTTAAAATTGAATTTTTCCCTTGACATAGGTTTTATATGTTTTTATAATTTAAGTTATTATCTTTGCCGGAATACGCGGAACAGTTTGAGGCGTAGCCAAGCGGTAAGGCAGCGGCCTTTGGAGCCGCCATCCCTGGTTCGAATCCAGGCGCCTCAGCCAACTGAAAATTAATAATTATTAATTAAAAATTATGGAAGATTTAGCAATCATTATTTTATCGGCCGGAAAAGGCACAAGAATGAAATCTAATTTGCCTAAAACCATGCATCTTATTTGGGGGAAACCCATTTTAGATTATGTTTTAGAAGAAATAGATAATTTAAATATTAAAAATAAATTTTTAGTAACAGGTTATGAAAAAGAAGAAATAAAATCGAATTATCTGGCTGATTTTACTATTGTGGAACAGAAAGAACAATTAGGAACAGCTCATGCGGTTTTACAAACTAAACCATATTTAGAAAAATTTAAAGGAGATATTTTAGTTTTATATGGAGATATGCCGTTAATTTCTAATAAAATTTTAAAAAAATTATTAGATTATCACAAAAATAAAAGATCCCAGCTTACTTTATTAACCGCTAAAATTTCCGGCGAATCTGATTTTGGCAGAATTATGAGAAATAAAAATAACCAAATTCTTAAAATTATAGAATTTAAAGACGCAAAAAACGAAGAAAAAAAAATTAAAGAAATAAATTTAGGAATTTATTGTTTTAAGGCTGAAAATTTATTTAAATTTTTACCTCAAGTTCAGGCTAATAATATTAAAAATGAATTTTATCTTACCGATTTAATAGAAATATTCATTAAAAATAAAAAAAATGTTAATGTTTTGCTTTTGGAGGAAGAGAATTTTTATTTGGGCATTAATACTCGTAAAGATTTAGCAATAATTTCTAAGATCATCCGTAAACGTATTTTAGAAGAACTGATGTTAAATGGAGTAACAATTTTAGATCCGGAAAATGTTTATATTGATAAAACTGTTAAAATTGCAAAAGATACTGTTATTTATCCTTTTACTTTTATTGAAGGAAAAACAGAAATTGGGGAAGGTTGTACAATCGGGCCTTTTAGCAGAATTTATAATTCAAAAATATCAAGTAAAGTAGTTATCCAAAGTTCTATTATTTTAGAATCTAAAGTAGGGGAGAGAAGTAAAATTGGGCCATTTGCCTTTCTTCGTCCTCAGACAATTATTGGAAAAGAAGTAAAAATCGGAGATTTTGTAGAAATTAAAAAATCGCAAATAGATGATTTCTCAAAAATTCCTCATCTTAGTTATATTGGCGATGCTGTCATTGGGAAAAGTGTAAATATTGGCGCGGGAACGATTACCTGTAATTTTGACGGAATAACTAAGCATGCTACTATTATAGAAGATGGAGTTCAAATAGGAGCAAATACCAATCTGGTTGCGCCGTTAATTTTAAAAAAATATTCTAAAACCGGGGCCGGAGCGGTAATTTTAGAAGATATTCCAGAATATTCTTTAGCGGTAGGAGTGCCGGCTAAAGTTAAAAAAATAAAAAATAAGGTTTTAAATAAAAAATGAAAGAAAGTTTAATTAATAAAGATATTAAAATTTTCACCGGCAATTCTAATTTAGTTTTGGCTAAAGCTATTTGTAAATATTTAGGAATCACTCTAGGAAAAGCAATAACATCTAAATTTTCTAACGAAGAAATTCAGGTAAAAATTGAAGAAAATGTAAGAGGAATGGAAACTTTTGTAATCCAATCAATTTCCAGTCCTGTTAATGATAATTTAATGGAACTTTTAATTATTGTGGATGCTTTATCGCGTTCTTCCGCTAGAAGAATAACTGCGGTAATTCCTTATTTTGGTTATGCTAAACAAGAAAAGAAAACTATTGGGAGAGAACCAATTTCAGCAAAACTTGTAGCTAATTTGATTACTACCGCCGGTGTTGATCGGGTAATTACAATTGATTTACATGCCGCCGCAATTCAAGGTTTTTTTGATATCCCTGTAGATAATTTATATGCTCTTCCTATTTTATCGGCATATTTTATGAAAAAAAAATTAGTAAACAGCAAAATTGTGGTAGTTTCCCCTGACGCAGGCGGAGTGGCTAGAGCAAGATCTTTTGCCGAAAGATTAAATGCTTCCTTAGCGATTATCTTCAAACGCCGTCCCCAACCTGATGTTTCAGAGGTAATTGAAGTTGTGGGAGAAGTTAAAAATAAAACCGCTATTATTATAGATGATATGATTTCCACAGGAGGAACATTAGTGCATGCTAATAACGCTATTTTAAATTTAGGCGCAAAAGAAGTTTATGCCTGCGCTACTCATCCAATATTTGCAGGGGAATCAATTTCCCTAATTAAAAATTCTTCAATTAAAGAAGTTGTAATAACGGACACCATTCAAATTGCGGACTTAAAAAGTAAACCTAAATTTACTGTGCTTTCCGTTGCGCCTCTTTTAGGAGAAGCAATTTACAGAAATTTCTTTAATTTATCGGTAAGTAAATTATTTAGTTAATATGGTTAATTAATATAATTTTAAACAATTAAAAATTTAGGAGGATTTAAAATTATGAAACAGGTGACTTTAAACGCAGAACTTAGAACAAGTTCGGGAAAAGGATATTGCAGGAAAATTAGGGCAAAAGGATTGGTACCCGGCGTAATTTACGGGAAAGGAATGGAAAATAAACATATTTTATTAGACAATAAGGATATTAATAATATTTTAACAAAGTCAGGAATGAATGTAATTATTGATTTAAAATTAAAAGAGCTTGAAAATTTACTGGTTATGGTTCAAAACTTGCAAAAAGATGTTTTTTATAAAAATATCCTGCATATAGATTTTCATAAAATTTCTCTAGAGGAAAAAGTTACTGCCGCCGTTCCGATAATTTTATCCGGTACTCCTCAAGGAGTTAAAGAAGGCGGAATTCTAGACCATGTGCTTTGGGAATTAGAAATAGAAGCCTTGCCATTAGCCATCCCTGAAAATATAGAAGCGGATGTTTCAAAATTAAAAATCGATGAATCAATAAGAATTAAAGATTTAAACATACCGGAAGGGGTAAATGTTAATTTGCCCCCAAATGAAATCGTAGCTATTGTTCATCCTCCTAGAGTAGAAGAAGAAAAACCCGCTGAAGTTGTTGGCGTAGAAACTCCAAAAGAACCTGAAGTTATTACGGCTAAAAAGGAGAGTTCTTCTAAAGAATAAAATTTTGGAAATTATTAAACTCATTATAGGTTTAGGGAATCACGGATTAATTTATAAAAATACCAGACATAATTTAGGTTTTATAACGTTAGAATATTTATCTTCTAATTATAAGATTAAATTGAATAAACGCGCTTGTCATTCCGTGTACGGCAATGGATTTATAGAAGATAAAGGAGTAATTTTAGCCAAACCCTGGACTTTTATGAATCTTTCAGGAGAAGCAATAAAAAGTCTATTGAAAAAATTTTCTTTTTCCCCCTCAGAAATACTAGTAATTTGCGATGATTTTAATTT
>JACPDS010000245.1 GCA_016183885.1 Armatimonadota bacterium | reverse complement strand
TCATAAATATTTCCTGTGGCAACGATTACATAAATTAAAGGAGCCGCAGATGAAGGATATTTTTTTTGAAAAACTTCTCTTTTCTCTTTTTGATTTTTAATTTTATTTAAGCCTTTTTCCGCTTCTTGTAATGCGTAAGCTTTAATCTTTTCTTTATCTTTCAGGGGTATGTCTGAAATGCGGAAATTTTCTTTTTCTATTTTAGATGATAAATTTTCTAAATTTCCTAAATGCATTAAAGCATTTGTAAAATATAAAGCGCTGCCCTTCCCTAAAAAATTTGAATCTTTTAAATTATCAACCAAAAAATTAACCCGAGGTTCGCCTTGAGAATTAACCCCATTTGCCCCCAGAAGATCTAAAACCGTTCTTTCAATAGAAACGGTGGTATATTTTTCAATAAAATCGCTAATCGGGTTAACAATTTCCATGGCTAAACGACGGCAATTTTTAACTATTTGAAATTTTAAATTTAATTTGCTCATAAATATTTTTTCTTTAAAGCTTATTATTTTACCTTTAAAGCTTTACAAAAAGAATATTTGTTGTGATATATTAATTAAGATTAATTTTTTTTAAAGGCAAAGTATTTATGAATAATATTAATGATAATATAAAGGCGCCTATAAACGATTATTTAATAACTTCTCCGGCTGATTTAAATTCTTCTTCGGCTAAGACATCTCAAAAAATAAATGAAGCTAAAAATAAAATTTTTACTTCAAATGGAACATTACCTGTCTTAGAAATTACTGCTTCTGATTACGCTTTATATTTAAAAGCTTTAGAAAAAATTGTTCAAGGGGTAAAGCTTGAAAATCTTCCAGAAAAATTAAAACAAGCTTATCAAAAAGTAATTAACTTCCAAAACTTATATCAAGGAAGGCTGGCTCAAGCTCAAAGCATTGCCCGTGGAAATGTTAAAAAGAAATGGACCGTAATTTATTATGCCGCGGGAGCAAATGATTTAGATGAAGCTTTAAATCAAACCATTCAAAGTTTAAAGGAAATCAACGACTTTAGCCAGATGAATATAGCAATAAAACAAGCCCGGCTTAAAAAAGAAGGCTCTGGCGCTCCGCGGGGAACGGTTAATGATTATATTTTAATAGATTTGGGGATTAAAACACCTCCGGAATTATTTAAAATTTATCCTAATTTTTTAATTTCTCCGCCAGAAGGAGCTAGGGGCGCCGAAGAAAATATGGGAGAGCAAAAAACCTTTGAAAAATTCTTAATAAGTTCGATGAAAAATTATCCGGCGGAACATTATTTAATTATTGTGGATGACCATGGAAGCGGACATGAAGGAGTGGCTCAAGATGATAATTATAATGGAGATCGCTTGACCTTGCTAGAACTGGAAAAGGCTTTAAAAAAAGCCGAAGAAAAAAACGGGGGAAAGCCCATTGATGGATTATTTTTCGATGCCTGCTTAATGAGTTCCGCTGAAGTAATTTCGCAATTAAATGGAGAAATAAAAACTTTAATTGCTTCAGAAAAACTTTCTCAAACAGGTTTCCCCTCAGCGCATTTTCTTTCAAATCTTAAAAATTATGACGATTTAGAAGCTTTTGCCCATGATTTAGTAAAAGATAAAAATGAAAAAGATCATGAAACTTATGAAACTATTGCGGCAATAAATTTAGAAAAAGTTCCCGCTTTTGAAGGCAAACTTTTAGGGCTTTCCAAACTAATTATTAATTTAGAAGAAGTAAAAGATAAAAAAGCCCTTAAAGAACTAAAAAAAATAGTTTCTCAATCTGAGGGAGCAGATAAAAATTCATACATCTATTCAATAGCGGAAAAAGCATCTAGAATTGATTTGGACTATTTTTTGGAGAAAATTATTTATAACTCATATTTAAGGAAAAATTATCCCGAGCTTATAAAATCGGCTGAAAACGCTAAAGGAGAATTAAAAAATTTAATTATTGCCGAGCGCCATAGGGAGGGAGAGCTTGGAGGAGTGAGCATTTATTTGCCCCCAAACTTAAAACAGGGAGAAGAACCTTATTCTAAAGCTTATGATTTAAATGGAAGAATATTAAAACGTATGCCTAATGGAAAAGTGATTTTTGAGGGAGAAGAATTAAATTTTGTTAAAACTACTCGATGGGATGAAGTGATTTTAAAATTAAGTCAAAAAAATTTATAAAAAATTTTTCAAAAAGTTAACATTTTGTTAACAATTAAAGCCTTTACATCATAAAATATCGATGTTATTATAGTTTTATAATTTAAAAAAAATTTTTGGAGGTGTTATTATTGTAGATAAAATTAGAAAATCGGGAGAAATTTTTCCAATTTCTCAAAAGAACGAAGCAATTAAAGCCTTAAAACCAAGGAATGCGGAAACTCTTCCCGATAGGCAAGTTGATCAAATAATCTCGGGAACAACTGCTCCTGAAAAAAATATTGGAACTCATTCTGAAGGCAAACAAATATTATCGGAGAAAGAATATCGAATTCCGGAGTTAGATGAATATATAATTGCTCATGGAGTAAATCCAAATAAAAGTTTCGCTGATTTAGGATTAAATAGTCCTGCAAGTTTAATTGATACCGAGGGTTTTAATACTATCTAAATTTTTAAGGATGTAGCTCTTAAATTATGAGAAGATTTATTGGGAGAAAGGAATACTTTGGATCATTAATTTATGATCGTCAAAGAGCGGAGTATATTCCATTTGATTGGAATGCTACTTATATCTTTGAAGAAAGTCAAAAATACTCACTTGAAAGTATTAGGAAAAAATTAGAGAAAAAAATTACCGCCAAAAGTTTTGATACTTTTATTCAGCTTTGTCAAAGTATTGAATTATTTAATCATGAGGGAAAATTTAACGGCGAAATATTATCAAATAAACCTGTTGAACAAATTTTATCCGCTCCTTTAAAAGCGCATTTTTCGATTACTTATCTTTGCGAATTAAAATGCAGGCATTGTTCCCAAAATATTAAATCCTCTCAAAACAACGAATTAAGCTTAGAAGAAATTAAAAAACTAATTGATCATTTAAGAGAAATCGGCGTTCTGGAAATTTCTCTAGGGGGAGGAGATCCTTTTTTAAGAAAAGATTTAATCGAAATTATTTCTTATGCTAGAAACAAGGGCTTAAATGTTTCTTTATCTGCCACGGGAATATTTGTTAGCCGAGCTTTAGCCAAAAAACTTTCTGAATTAAAATTAAAAAGTTTAAGAATAAGTTTTGACGGCTCTACGGAAAAATCTTATGATTATTTTCGCGGCAAAGGCACTTATAGAAAGGCTATGCGGGGAATTAAAATTTTAAGAGAAGTTTTAGAATGTCCTTTAATTATTCATTCTACCATTATGAAGCAAAATATTACCGAACTTACTTCTTTGCTGCGTATTGCCCAAAAACTTCAAGCTAACCTTTGGACTATAGATTTCGTTAAGCCTTTGGGAGGGGCAAAAAACTTCCCTCAGATTTTTTTAACACAAGAAGAAGTTGCTGGAGCAATAAATTTCTTAAAGAGATTAAGAGAAAATACTTCTTTGCCGATAGAAATACCCAGCTTCCCATATCTTTCTAAAAGCAAGGAAATTTATCGAAATTTTGGCTGCGCGGGAGGGAATTTAACTTGTTATATTGATCCTCTGGGAAATGTTTCTCCCTGTTCTTTTTTAAATTCAACGCTCGGAGGAGAAAATATCAGAGAAAAAACTTTAAAAGAAATTTGGCTTAATGCCGCTGGTTTTCAAAAAATGCGTTCTTTATCGGGAAATGAAACCTGCTTAAATTGTGAATTTTTTAAAGCCTGTCGAGGCGGCTGTAGAATAAGAGGATTAAATAATAAAAATTTAAATACTATTGATCCTTATTGTATTACTCTGGCTCTTGAAGAAATTACTCAAAATTCTAAAGTTCAAATTAAATTTTAAAATATATTTTAAAAAAGAATTATGCAGATTATTAAAAATAACCCTCTCTTAATAAAAAAATCAAGATTAAATTCTCCCCAAGAATTTAATTATAATAATTTTGATCGTCTTTTATTAAAATTTCTACCTAAAGAATTTAATAAATTAAGACCGTCAGCCTTGCCTAAAGTAATTATTTTAAAAGAAGGCGGCTTAAAATTTCTCCTTCAGGCTATTAACGAGGCTAAAAAAAATATTGATATTAAAATTTATATCTTTACTGACAGCGCCGATAAGGAAATAAGTTATGCTTTAAAGCAAGCTTTAGATCCTGGGAGAAAAGTTAACGTGCGTCTTATGGTAGAAGAAAATCCTTTTTATTGGAAACCGGAAAAACCCAACCCATCTTTTAATATAATTAAAGATTTGGAAGCCGCAGGAGCTCACTATAAGCCGGCTAATGAACCCTCTAAAAAAAGAATTACCCATGAAAAAAGCATTATTATTGACGGCAAGATTGCTTTAATTTTAACCGGAAACTTAACCCGGTCTGCTTTCAGCGAAAATCTAGATTTAGGAGCAATTATTATCCGCGACCAAAAGACAATTTCGCAAATACAAGAAATTTTTGATGCTGATTGGGAGCGCCGCGAGCCTAATTTATCAGATTCAGAATTGGTGGTTAGCCCGGAAAATGCGCGGAAAAAAATAAACAATTTGCTGGATCGGGCTACTAGCTCTATTCATATTCTTCAACAAGGTTTAACCGATTCTGAAACCCTTAAAAAGTTATCCGAAAAACAAAAACAAGGTGTGCCGGTGGAAATAATTCTACCTAATCCCGGAATTACTCAAAACAATTTATACGCCGCCGCCTATCTTGCTAGTAAAAAAATAAACATAGCTTATTTGGATAAGCCTTATTTACATGCTAAAGCTATTACTATTAATACTCAAGATAATAATCCAGATGACGATACCAGTTTTATCGGCTCGCAAAATTTTAGTTATAGCGGATTGCAGCGCAATCGAGAATTAGGAATTATATTTAAAGATCCCGGGCATGGGTCAGGCCAATCAGGACAAGTAGAAGAAATTTTTAAAACCTGCCAAAAAATTGCTAAGAATATGACTCCTCAGCAAATATGCACAGAAAGTGGAGCTGAATTAGGAAATATTGAAAAAGCCTTTCAATTAGCTGAACGATCTATCTTAATTCAAACTAATATCTTTTCAAGCAATAATATTATTGAAGCCTTAATTAGCGCTTCTAAAAGAGGAATAAAAGTCAAGGCAATGTTTCCGGAAAATCCTTTTCAGGAAGGCGATCCCAGTAATGATTTTAATCATAAGACTGCCGCAACTTTAAGAAATAATGGGATTGAAGTAAATTATACGGATGCGTATTTTGCAAAAATTGCCGGCACAACTATTTTAATTGATGATGAAAAATATATTTCTACTCCGGATAATTTAACTTGGTCGGCTTTTAATAAAAATCACAATTCTGGTATAATTAATATAGACGAAAAAGAAGTCGGAGCTTTAAGCAATTATTTAAAAGAAGATTGGAACAAAACTTCTGGAAATAATTCTGAAGAAGAAATTAATCCTCCGGAGAGTTTAATAACTCCTCAAAACGCTCGTGAGAAAATCATTAATTTATTGACAAACGCTTCAAAATATATTCTTTTAGAAACTCCAAAATTAAACGATTTGGAAATAATTAATCTTTTAATTTCTAAGGCTCAAAGCGGGATTTCAGTAAGAGTTATTTTAGCGGATAATCAAGAAAATCAAAAAGACAATTTTGAAAATATTCAAAACCTTATAAAAGCCGGAGTAAGTGTAGAATTATACAGCGCTAATTTTTTAACTAATAATTTTATTAATGCTGATGGAGAAAAAATTTATTTAGGAGGATTAAATTTATCTAAAACCTCCTTATCTAAAGATCATAGTTTTGGATTAATTATTAATCAATCTAAACCAATTGAAATGGCCGGCTTAGCTTTTGAAACTGATTGGCTTACAGCTTGTATTGATCAAGTAAATAATCTAGCTATTTTAGAAAAAAATTTTATTAAATTTCCCGAAGATCAGGATTTAATTAAAGTTTTATTAGATCGGGCTAAATACGGAGTAAAAATCAATATATTTGCCAGTAATCCTGATTATGCATCTTTAGATAAAAATATTGAAAAATTAAATAAGTTTCTGGAAAAATTAGCTAAATTAGATCCCGAAAAAGATCTGGAAAAAATCGCCTTAGCTTATAATTTAAAATATGAAAAAGAAAAAGCTTTATTATTTCATAAAAAATTAATTAAAGCTTTGGAAAATTTGCCCGTATCGGAAAAATTAGTGAATATTTCTTTTAAGGATGCAAGTCAAATTAAAGAAAATTATGTAGAGGTAGATCAAAGAAAAATTCCTCTAACAGACCTGCCAAAAGCTGATTCCCCTAATCCGGAAAGAGAATAAAAAAAGTTTTTCTCCTCTGGCAGGACAGTTAAGCCGCGCTGAGATTGAGGCTCATCTATCTGATTTTATCAAGATAAAATCTCTTTTAGATAAACAAAATCGCCCCGCAATCCCGCTCAAAGGAAGCCGGTTATGCAATCCAGAATTATTATTAAAATATGAAAAATAAGAATGATAATCAAAAACAATTAAGCTAAAATGAAAAAGTTCAGATACATGTGCACCATTGATAGAATGAAATAAAATAAGAATTAAAGAGAG
>JACPDS010000244.1 GCA_016183885.1 Armatimonadota bacterium | reverse complement strand
TTAAAATTAAAAATTAAAAAATAATCGGAAATATCCCTGACTAAAATTAAATAACTAAATAACCATCCGATATAAAGATAACCTAAATAAGTAATTCCTAAATCAATAACAGATGAAATAGATCTAATTTTATTTACCGTAACAATTACTATATTAGCTAAAAACAATATTAACAATAAATTAAATAAAAAATCTGGTTTTAAAGAAGCGCAAAAAACTATAAGTAAAGTAGAAATACTCCCATAAAGTTTAAAAGAATTAAATCCTTTTAGAGAGAATAAATTATAAAGTTCTAAAACCCCTAATAAAGAAATAAAGGCAATTTCAAAAGTAAAAGGGAGTTTCCCCAAAAAAATTAATAAAATTGAAATAAAAATTAAAAAAAAACCGCTGATAATGCGTTTTATTAACAATATTTAGTTTCCTCCGGAACCAAAACGACGGTCTCTTTTTTGATATTCTTGAATAGCTAAAATTAATTCTTCTTTATTAAATTCAGGCCAAAGTTTAGAAGAAAACCAAAGTTCGCTATAAGCTAATTGCCAAAGAAGAAAATTGCTTATGCGTATTTCCCCGCTGGTCCTAATTAATAAATCAGGATCGGGAATTTTAGCGGTATAAAGATAATTAGCAAAAACTTCATTATTTAAAGAATCTAAATTTTTACCATTGAAATCCTTAAATAATAACCTTATAGCTCTAAGAATTTCCTCTCTGCCGCTATAATTAATTGCTAAATTTAAAATTAAATTTTTATTTTCTTTTGTATATTCTTCGGTTTTTTTTAATTCTTTTTGAAGTTTCAATGGAAGTTTATCAATTTCTCCAATAGTTTGAAACTTTATGCCGTTCTTTTTTAAATTTTCTCTTTCTTTCTGAGTATAATATTCAAATAAATGTAAAAGAATGGACACTTCATGATTGGGACGATTCCAATTTTCGCAAGAAAAAGCATAAACAGTTAAAATCTTTATTCCTAATTCTCGAGCGGCTTCAACTGTCCGGCGAAAAGCTTTTACGCCAGCCTGATGCCCCATAATTACGGGCAGTCTTTTATTTTTAGCCCAACGGCGATTGCCATCCATAATAATAGCAATATGTTGAGGCAATTCATTATTCATTTTAATATATTTATACTTCCATAATTTCCTTTTCTTTCCCGGATTCTATTTCTTCTAATTCTTTAATAAATTTATCGGTAATTTTTTGAACTTGAGATTCTCCTCGTCTTAATTGATCCTCTGATATCCCCTGGTTATTTTTTAAATCTTCCATAACGTCGCGGCGAATATTACGTAAAACTATCTTCCCTTCCTCTATTTTTCTTCTGATTATTTTTACTAATTCTTTGCGCCGTTCTTCAGTCAAAGGAGGAATACCTAAACGAATAATATTCCCATCATTTACCGGATTTATACCTAAATCGGATTTAAGAATGGCTTTTTCAATATTACTTAATTGACTTTTATCCCAAGGTTGAATAATAAGCAATTTCGCTTCAGGAGATGAAATATTGGCAATTTGTTTAAGATCCATATCAGTTCCATAACATTCCACTTTAATTCGATCTAAAAGCGTCGGGGAAGCCCTGCCTGTCCTGATAGAACTTAATTCTTTTTTTACGGATTCTAAAGTTTTTTTCATTCTATCTTCCATCTGAGAAAAAAACTTTTGTTCAATAACCAAATTATTCACCCCGCTTTATAAATAATTTCAATTTAATTAACTAAAGTGCCGATTTCCTCTCCAGTAATAATTTTTTTAATATTCCCATTTTGGGAAATATTAAAAACAAAAATTGGAATTTTATTATCCATGCAAAGTGTAACGGCTGTAGAATCCATTACTTTTAATCCTTTGTTAATTACCTCTAAATAATCAATATTTTTATATTTATAAGCTTCCTGATAAATTAAAGGATCTTTATTATAAATTCCATCCACTTTAGTGGCTTTTAAAATAGCTAAGGCTCCAATTTCTAGAGCGCGTAAGGCTGCGGTAGTATCAGTAGTAAAATAAGGGTTTCCTGTGCCTCCGGCAAAAATTACTACCCGGCCCTTCTCTAAATGTCTTAAAGCCCTTCTCCTGATAAACGGTTCAGCTACATCTTTAATATCAATAGCGGTTAAAACTCTGGTTTGAATATCTAGTTTTTCTAAAGCATCCTGAAGAGAAAGGGCATTAATTACTGTAGCTATCATTCCCATATAATCAGCGGTAGCTCTATCCATATCAGGAGCCATTCTGCCTCTCCAAAAATTCCCCCCTCCCACTACAATTGCTATTTGAACATTTAATTGATTAATTTCTTTAATTTCTTGAGCATAACGAATAGCTATTTTAGGATCAATTCCAAAACCTTTTTCCCCCGCAAAAGCTTCTCCGCTTAATTTTAATAAAACTCTTGAATATTTTATATTCATTTACCTCCTAAAATAAAACAAACAAAACGAGATATAAGAATATTCTCTCTTAATTTAGCAATTACTTCATTAATTAAAGAATTAACTTTAATATTTTCATCTCTAATATAAGGTTGTTCTAATAAACAAATACTTTGATAAAATTTATCTAATTTGCCGGCTACAATCTTATTAATAATCTCTGATGTCTTGCCTTGTTCTTTTGCTTCATTATAGTATATAGTTTTTTGTAAATCAATTATATTTTGAGGGACCTGATCTCGAGAAACATACTCCGGCTTAAAAGCGGCAATTTGGAGAGCTAATTCTTTAGCTAAATTTTTAAATTCTTCAGTTTTAGCCACAAAATCAGTTTCACAATTTAATTCAAGTAAAACTCCAATTTTACCGTCTAAATGAATATAAGCTTCTACTTTTCCGCAAACAGCAATCCGTCCGGATTTTTTAGAGGCTTCTTTCAGTCCTTTTTCTTTAAGAATCTGTATAGCCATTAATAAATCGCCTTTACTTGTTAAAAGGGCTTGACGACACTCCATAATTCCCGCTCCGCTTTTTTCTCTTAATTCTTTCACTCTATCTATCGATATTGTCAAGGGAAAATCTCCTTCCATTATTTAGAATCTAATATTTAGTATTTGGTATTTATTTCATCCTTAAAAAATTTATATTTTTAGACTCTCTAAATACCAAATACTATTTTACTATTTTTGTTCACTTACGGTTAAATCTTCATCTTCTGAAATTTTAATTATTTCTTCATTTTCATCTTTAGATTGCGCTTCCATCTCCATCTTAGCCTCTAAAATTACTTCAGCTACCTTGCTGGTTAATAATTTAACCGCTCTAATGGCATCATCATTCCCAGGTATAGGATAATCGACTTCATCGGGATCGCAATTAGTATCTACAATGGCTATGACTGGAATTCCCAATTTTTTAGCTTCTAAAACAGCGATTCTTTCTTTATGAGGATCAACCACAAATAACATTTGAGGCAAACTCACCATCTCTTTTATTCCCGAAAGAAAACGTTCTAATTTTATTCTTTCATTCTCTAAATTTTTAACTTCTTTTTTAGGCAATACATTATATAAACCTTCTTCTTTCATTGCTTCTATTTTCTTTAACCTTAAAATTCTATTCCGAATGGTTTTAAAATTTGTAAGCATCCCTCCCCACCAGCGTTCTTTTACATAAAACATGCCGGAGCGGGTTGCGTCTTCCATGACAGCTTCCTGAGCTTGTTTTTTTGTTCCTACAAAAAGAACTTTGCCGTCATTTTTAACTACATCATAAATAAAATTAAAAGCTTCTCTAATTTTTACCACAGTTTTTTGCAAATCAATTATATAAATCCCATTTCTCTCTGTAAAAATAAAACGAGCCATTTTAGGATTCCAACGCCGAGTTTGATGGCCAAAATGAACTCCAGCTTCTAAAAGCTGTTTCATTGAAATTGAGATCATTTATTTCACCTCCTCTCTTTTTGGGGTTTATAACTTTGCGCTTTTTTAAATTTTGCCTTACTCCGATGCAACATCGGAGCACCCCTGCAAAAATCCAAAGCGCTGTTTAATTTAAAAATAACTTTCCTAGTATAACATACCGATTAATAAATTTCAATCATTTCCACTAAAAATTTTTAATGATTTGCAGGGGAAGTCCAAAAAGTCACCCCCCTCACCCTTACCCTCTCCCCTTGTGGGAGAGGACCTTTTTGGACAACTCCGCTATTTAAACTTTGAACATTTTAATTTTGATATTATTTAGAATTTAGACTTTTTTACCCCTAAACAAGAAACTTTTTGTTTTTATTTAGATAATAAAATCTTGAAAACCTCTTTAAATTGTTCTAATTAATTTCTTTAG
>JACPDS010000243.1 GCA_016183885.1 Armatimonadota bacterium | reverse complement strand
ATGATAAGCCAGAGCTTTTCCCCCAGCGGCAAAATATCCTAATCCTAAACCGGCGTATGAATTATTAGTAGCTAATCCATACCACTTATAATTTACGCATACTGGAAGCGCCCAGTCACTGGAACCATCGGAAATTTTAACAGAAATATAATCGGCTGTAATAGTAAATTTTCCTTGAGTATCCACTGAAGGAAGCTCATATTCTGCTCCAACAGTTAGATCAGCCCGGTTTTCTGCTGTTCCCCCAGACTGCCATAATATTCCACCTTTTACCGAATAATTTTTCGCCATCTCATCGGCAAAAGATAGCCCTAAGAGCATAATACTAAAAATTACTAAAAACGCCAAATTTCTCTTCATCATTTTCACCTCCTTTCTTGATTATATTATAATCAGGCAAGCATAAAATACTGCCTGATATTTTGTTCTTCAAATTTATAAATTTTCCTTTATATGTAAAAAAAATATTTTTTTATATATAGGGAGGAAATGAAAACTGGAAAAATAACTTTAATAGATAACTCTTCTTATAATTTAAATTAAATGGAGATGATATTATCAAATCCTTAGAAGCAATTCTAAAAAATTTAAAAGAAAAGAAAAAAAATAAAATTAAATATAAAGTCCCTGCAATTTGGATAAGAGCAAATCAAATCTCATCATTAAATTCAAATAATTTTTTAGAAGTTAATCCTTATATTTTTTTTCAAGAACATATCGAAGAAATTTTAAAATTAAAAGAATTAAAACCTTCATCTCCTTTTGAGATTAAAAAAGCTGTTGTGTATAATCTTTTCGTTCGTTTAGCTACCAGTTTTGACCATAATAATGACGGAATAATCGGCGGAAATTCTAATGATATTACTTTAAATAAAGAATTTATTAGAGAAACCGGAACATTTCTTAAATCGATTGCTTTGCTTGGACATTTAAAAAAAATAGGCATAAATACACTTTATCTTCTTCCAATTACATCTATCGGAAAAGACGGTAATAAAGGAGAACTAGGTTCTCCTTATGCGATTAAGAATCCTTATAAAATCGACTCAAAGCTTAAAGATCCTTTATTAGATACAAGTTTAGAAACTGAATTTAAAGCTTTTATGGAAGCCTGCCATATTTTTGGAATAAAAGTAATCTTAGAATTTGTTTTTAGAACTGCCTCTAAAGATGCCGACTGGATATTAGAACATCCGGATTGGTTTTATTGGATTAAAGAAAATATTCCCGACCGCATCTTGGGAGAAGCTGATTTTGAAAAAATAAAACTTTCCTATGGAAATCCTTATTTTCCAAAAGAAGAATTGCATAAAATTAAACAAAAAGTAGAAGCTAATGATTTAATTAATCTCCCCGCGCCTCTCCTAGAATATCAAAAAATGTTTGCTCTACCCCCCAAACCTGAAAATATAACTTTGCAAAACGACAGATATATCGCTAGAACTCTTGACCCTGAAACGCATAAAAAAATAAAAGTTAAAATACCGGGCGCCTTTGCAGACTGGCCCCCCGATGATACTCAACCTCCTTGGACAGATGTTACTTATTTAAGAATGTATATAGAAAAAGAAAATCCTAAATTTAATTATATGGCTTATAACACTATTAGAATGTATGACCAAAATTTAGCTAAAACAGAAAACGCTAATTTCCCTTTATGGGAAAAAATCAAGAGAGTGATCCCTTATTATCAGGAAGAATTTCAGATTGACGGCGTAATGATTGATATGGGACATGCTATGCCTTCTTCTTTAATGCGGAATATTATTGAAAGCGCCCGAGAGAAAAATCCTCAGTTTTTATTTTTATCGGAAAATTTTAGTATTGACGAGACCAGTTTAAAGCAAGGATATAATGCGGTAATGGGATATTCTTGTTTTGTTGAACATGAATATGACGGGTTTAAAAAAATTTTAAGACATTGTATCGAAGGGATGCCTTTGCCTTTTTTAGCCAGCCCGGAAAATCATAATACTCCTCGCAGCGCTCAAAAAGAAGGCGGGATAAATTTCTCAAAAATTAATTATCTCTTTAATTGCTTCATCCCTAACGCTCTGCCTTTTATTCATAATGGTTATGAATTAGGAGAAACTTATCCGGTAAATACCGGCTTATGTTTTTCTAAAGAAGAATTAGCCTATTTTCAAGATAAAAAATTACCCTTATTTGATATTTTTGGTTTTTCTTGGAATAAAAACGAATTAACTGATTATATTGAAAAAATATCTCGAATTAGAAGAAAATATAAAGACTTAATTGTAAATAATTCTAAAGAATCAATTGAATTTTTAGAAACGCATAACCATAAAGTGCTTGGTTTTATTCGCAAAGATAATCGGCTTAAATTATACATTCTTTTAAATTTAAATTACCAAGGGGAAGAAAAATTTTTTTTAAATTTAAATGAAATAAGTTTAAAAGATGAAATTTACGAAAAAAAATATTCTTTAAAAAATTATTTTTTAGAAGATACTTTAGATATCGGAGAGGGATTAATTTTAGTAAAGGATTAAGCCTTGATATTTATTTAAATTAATTCTTAAATAACCGTTTTTAACTTGATAATTTAAGCTGGAAAAAATTTCTTTAAAATTCTTATTTATTATCCCCGAACTCCATAGAGGAAGTGTAATTTGTCTATTTTGATTATTATTATTTATAATTATAATTAAACACTCTTTTTTATAAAAACGCGTAAAAGCGTAAATATTTTCTTCTTTATAAATTGTTTTTATCCCGCCGGCATATAAAGCAGGGCTATTTTTTCGCAATTTAATCAATGTTTTATAAAGTGAAAAAATATCTTGATTTAATTTATTTTTATCCCAATTCATACAGGCGCGGCTTTGAGTTTCATTTTCTCCTTTTAATCCAATTTCATCTCCATAATAAACACAGGGAATTCCTAAATAAGTAAAAAGCAGAATCGCTCCTAATTTAAAAAGAGCCAAATTCTCGTTTGCTAAAGTATAAAAGCGCGGGAGATCATGACAATCTAATAAATTAAACATTCCTTTGGCAATCTGCCATCCAATTTGAGAGCGAAAAGAAGTTAAATTATCATCAAAATCTTTAGCATTAAAACTATCTTGAATATCGTAATTACATTTTTCAATTTT
>JACPDS010000031.1 GCA_016183885.1 Armatimonadota bacterium | reverse complement strand
TTTACTCTTAGCTTATAATTGGAGAGAGAACATTATAAAAAATTCTTTAAAACTTCTTCCGGATCTTCAAAGTTCCGAACTTTTAAGCAGTATTATTTTAGGTGAAAAATCCAACTTGCCCAGAAATCTAGAAAAATCTTTTATTGTCACGGGAACACTGCATCTTCTGGCGGCAAGCGGGTTAAATGTGGCTGTTTTAATTTTGTTTTGCATGACTATGGGAAAATTATTTAATTTATCAGCTAAAATCTCCAGTTTTATTGCCATACCAATAATTATATTTTACACCTTAGCGGCGGGAGCGGACCCTTCTATTGTAAGAGCCGCTATTATGGGAATTTTAGCTTTAATGGCTTTGATTTTAAATCGAGAAAAAGAAATTGTTCATTTTATTTTTTTATCGGCTTTATTAATTTTATTTTTTAAACCATTTTGGCTTTTTGAGGTAAGTTTTCAATTAAGTTATTTAGCTGTTTTAGGAATTATTTATCTTGCGCCGTTAATTGAGGAAAAAATTTCTTTTTTGCCGAAAGTCATTAAAACCAGCCTGGCTATTTCTTTAGGAGCGCAAATTTTTGTTTCCCCTCTTTTAGCTTATTATTTTAATCAACTTTCTTTAATTAGTTTGTTAGCCAATTTAATTCTTGTTCCAATAGCGGAAATTTTATTGCCCTTGGGAATTTTGATGGGCAATTTAGGAATAATTTATTTGCCTTTAGCTTATCCTCTGGCTTTTTTAAATTTTTTATTAATAAAAATTCTTATTAAATTACTTTATATTTTAAGCAGTATTCCTTTAGCCTTTATCTGGATAAAAACTCCTTCCATTTTATTTTTAATTTTTTACTTTATTTCTTTAATCTTAATTATTTATTTTAAGGCTGAAAAAAGAATTATTTTTTTAACCATTCTTATTTTTATTATTTATGGAATACTTAATTTTATTTTCACTCCTAAAAATTTAAAGGTAGCTTTTTTAGATGTTTCCGAAGGAGATTCGATTTTCATATCTTTTCCCTATAGCAAAAACTTATTAATCGATACGGGAAACAGCGCTTTAACCAAAAAAGTGGTTATCCCTTATCTTCATCATCTTGGAATAAGCAAATTAAATTATGTATTAATTACTCATTCTCATAGCGATCATGCCGGGGGATTAAAAGATATTTCGGATAATTTTTCTATAGAAAAAGTTTATTCTCCGCTAGATGAGAAAATTATTCAAATCTTGCGCGCCGCTAAAATTAATTGGCAAAAAGCTAAAGCGGGAAGCGAAATTCATTTAAATTCAAAAATAGCCATAAAAATTCTTCATCCGCCTTTAATGCCTTTATTTAAAACCAAAAACGATTTAAATAATAATTCTGCGGTAAGTCAATTAAATTTTCAAAAAATTAATTTTTTATTTGCCGCGGATATAGAAAAAGAAGGCGAAGATTTTCTTGCAAGAAAAATTTCCGTTCTTGGAAGCGCTGTTTTAAAAGTCCCTCATCAGGGCAGTTCGACTTCCTGCACTTTAAACTTTCTTAAAAAAATTCATCCTCAATATGCGGTAATTTCAGTGTCTAAGGATAATCCTTATCATCATCCCTCTCTGGAAGTATTAAAAAGATTGAATAAACAAAAAGTTATTACTTATCAAACCGCTAAATCAGGCACAATTACTTTTTCTACCAGCGGCGAAGATATAAAAATTGAAACAATGTATTAAAATCTTGCCCCTCGGAAATTTTGGCGAATGAGAGTAGAGCTTCGCTATAATTCCCCTAACTTTTTAGCTACAGCTATTATTGCTTTTAGCTCTTCCAGATTATTAATCCCCACGCAGACAGAATGTATAAAAGGAAAACTCAAATTAAATTTTAAAGATTCTTTAAGTTCATGCTTTAATTTTCCTTCGGCTAAAGTTTTCATTACATAAATTCCTTTCCCGTTGTTATAAGCAGTTTTTAATGCTTTGACATAATCTTCGATTCCCGCATCCATATGCAGTTCAGCTTTATTAAAATTAGTAAAAATTACTTCAATTTTAGGATTTTCCGCTAAATATTCTAAAATATCGATAGAATGGGTGGAAACTCCAACAGCCTTAATTAATCCAGATTTTTTAGCTTGATAAAGTTTTTCCAGAATACTTCGGAAGCTTAAAAAATTTTTTATTGAATCAATTTCATGCAGGAGTAAAACATCTATGCAGTCTAGATTTAATTCTTCCCTGCAGCGCATAATTTTTTTTTCTATTTCTTTGGGATTATAAGTATGAATTTTAGTGGCGATAACCAGTTTATCTTTTCCCGTTAATTTTATTCCTTCAGTTATATGCGGGTGTGTTCCATAATCATCCGATGTATCCCAAAAATTAATTCCTTCTTCAAAGGCATATTTTAAAATTTGAGCATATTCTTTTGGGGGGATTTGAGATTGTTGAGATTGTCCGGCAAAACCTAAACTGCCGGTTCCAAGAGAAATTCGCGAGACTTTTAAATCCGTATTTCCAAAATTAATTAATTTCATAAAGACAGCAAAAATCAGAAATAATATCCGTCTTTTTTATTTAGGATAAATAGGTTATTGTTTTAATTGTTCTGTATCTAAATAATCGCGTAAATATATAATTTTACCCGCTTTTAGCTTTAAAATAGTTATACCCTGATTATTATAATTTTTTCTTTTTCTGGTAAGTCCGTGATTTTCCCATTCAATAATTATTGAATGGGAATGATTAAAGACTTCTTTTATAATAAATTTAAGATTAGGAACGGCTATATTCATTCTTCTAAAATACCTTTTAATTTCTTCTTTCCCCCTGTAAATTCCGCTTAAAGGCGCGCTTCCCGGGAAAATCAAACAAGCCTCTTGAGAAAAGCCATCTAATAATTTATCCCAATTTTTTTCATTTACCGCTTCAAAAAATAAAAGCGCTTTAGATAAATTATTTTGATATTCTTCATTTATTTTAAAGCTTGGAGGCTTTATAAAGAATTTATCCATCTCTTTATAAGGCTTTCTAAGCGCTAAAATTTCTTTAAGATGATTCTGAAAAGAGCCTTCTGTGGCTTTAACCCAATTTTCCGTATGATTTTCCAAAGAAGCATAAGTAAAGCGATGTTCTGAAATCGAAGGGAATACTATTTTAGATTGCTTAATTTCTCCTTTAATTTGGCAGAATGGACATTCAATTTGATTTTGTTCTTTAAAAATAAAAAACGCTCCCTTGCAGATCGGACAGGAATTTGAAAGCGTTAATACATTATCCTCGCCCTTAATCAAAAGTTCTCCGGCTATTTTTGTTTCTTTCAGATATTCTTTATCAAGCAATATTTCTCCGGGACCGGGGGCGTAAAGAATAAAACTATAAATTAATTTAAAATTTAAAAATAAAGGAAATAAGTTAAGCAAAGGCAGGGATAATGGCGCCCAATTTTTAATTCCGGCTATGGCAAAAGTTACCGCTTTTTTATTTAAAAAATTTTTTCTATCTTTTGAATTGGCTATATAAAGACGATCTAAAATTAATTTAATTATTCCGCTGGGAGCTAAAAGATAAGTAGGCGTTCCGAGAATAATTCCTTCGGCTTCTTTTATTTTTTCTAAAAGAAAATAAAAATCGTCTTTTAGCGGACAAGGAGATGCTTTAAAAACACATTGCATACAGCCGCTGCAGGATTCAATTTTAAGATCGCTTAAACGAATAAAATTAACTTCCGCCCCTTTTTCCATACAATTGCGGGCAATTTCTTTAACTATAATTTCCGTATTGCCTAATTTTCGCCGCGAGCCGATTAATCCTAAAATTTTCATAAAAATTTTAAATAAAATTAATAATCGTAAAAATTAATAAAGTAATTGAAATTATTCCATTCAGATTAAAAAAGGCTTGATTTACCTTCCTTAAGTCACTGGGAGAAATAATTAAGTGTTCATAAATCAAGAAGATGCTTATAACTAAAACTCCTAAAAAATAAAATATACCTAAATTTAAAAGTTTTCCCAAGATTAATAATAAGCTTACAGTAATAAAATGAAATAAACTGGAAATATTTAAACTTTTTTTTACCCCGAAACGCGCCGGGATAGAGTGTAATCCTATTTTTTTATCAAATTCTAAATCCAACATGGCATAGATTATATCAAAACCCGCTACCCAAAAAATTACGCCTAAACTTAAAATAAACGGCGAAGCCGATAATTTTCCCGTTATAGCGATCCATCCTCCTATAGGAGCGCAGGCTAATACCATTCCCAAAAATAAATGCGTAAGCCAGGTAAAGCGCTTCAAATAAGAATAAACAAAAAGAATCAAAAACGCCAGAGGCGAAAGATAAAAACATAAAAGATTTAAGCGGAAACTTGAGTAAAACAATAAACTTAAAGAAGATAAAACTAACATCCAGACGCTCGAGCGCTTAAGTAAGCCTTGAGGCAAAGCGCGATTTTTTGTTCGTGGATTTTGAGCATCCAAATTATGGTCAATTAAACGATTTAAAGACATTCCAGCGGTTCTTGCTCCCGCCATAGCCAAAGTAATTAAAAGAAATTCGCTTAAATTTGGCAAACCGCTCTTAGCTAAAATTGCTCCTAAATAAGCAAAAGGCAGGGCAAAAATTGTATGTTCGAATTTAATTAGCTCCAAAATGATTTTTATCTTTTTATAGAGCATAGTCTTTCCATTTTTGATTAACTAATTTTTTTTTTTTTTTTCTCATAATAATTTCACTCGGCCATTCTCTTGGCATACCTTCTTCTTTAAATTTGCAGGTTGCGTCAATTCCCAGTTTAGACCCGTATCCTAATGAGGGAGAGGCGTGATTTAAAATATCCACCGGTCCATCTACGATTACCAGATCTCTTTTAGGGTCAATATTATTATATAATTTCCAACTGCTTTCAGAGAGGTTTTGAATATCGGTATCTTTATCAAAAACTATAATAATCTTGGTAAACATCATCTGTCCTAAGCCCCACATGGCATGCATTACTTTTTTAGCCTGTCCGGGATAAGTTTTCTTAATACTCACTAAAGCGCAGTTATGAAATACTCCTTCGATGGGCAAATTAAGATCTACAATTTCAGGGATAAGCAGTTTCATTAAAGGCAAAAATATTCTTTCCGTAGCTTTTCCAAAAAAACAATCTTCCATAGGCGGTTTTCCTACAATTGTTGCGGGATAAATAGGGTTTTTTCGATAAGTAATGCATTTGATATGGAAAACCGGATAATAATCTGCTAAAGAATAATAACCAGTGTGATCTCCAAAAGGACCTTCAAGTTTTTTTTCTTTTAAATCAACATAGCCTTCTAAAATTATTTCGGCATTTGCCGGAACTTCTAAATCATTAGTGATGCATTTTACCACTTCGACAGGTTCTTGTTTTAAGAAACCGGCAAATAATAACTCATCTATTCCGTACGGCAATGGAGCAGTTGCGGCGTAAATTGTGGCTGGATCGCATCCTAAGGCTACTGAAACCGGCATATCTAGATTTTTTTCTTGATATTTTTTATAATGAACCGCTCCATCTTTATGAGTATGCCAGTGCATACCGGTAGTTTTTTTGTTAAATACCTGCATACGATACATTCCTGCATTTCTTTGATGGGTATCTGGATCTTTGGTAAAAACTAAAGGCAAAGTGATAAATTTTCCTCCATCTTCAGGCCAGCATTTTAAAATGGGAAGAATTTCTAAATCAGGTTCATTAATAATTATTTCCTGACAAGGAGCTTTTTTTGTTTTTAGCGGTAAATATTTAGAGAATTCTAAAATTTGAGGGAGCATTTTTATTTTATCCCAAAAGTTAATAAGGGCAGGAATTTTTAGAGCTTTTTCTATCCGCAGGGCAATTTCTTCGATGTTTTTTACTCCTAAGGCTAAATTCATACGCTTAAAAGAAGCAAAAAGATTAATTGCCAAAGGTATTTTCGATTCCTTTATATTTTCAAAGATTATAGCCGGGCGATTGTTTTTTACCATTCGGTCGGCAATTTCGGTAATTTCTAAATCAGTGCTTACCAGAGCCTTAACTCTTTTTAACTCGCCATTTTTTTCCAATAAATTAATATTATGAGCCTCCTCACCCTTACCCTCTCCCCTTCGTTTACCCCGAACGAAGCATCGTGGTGGGAGAGGGCGCAAATAGTCCCTAGAATAAATTGAGCCGCAATTTTACTTGGCGCAAATACACTCCTTTTTTAAATATTAAAGCCGATGCTTGCGAATCCCTATAACCTTATATACATTTAAAGCCTCTTCTTTCCCTTTTATTTTAATATTAGGGATAAGCTCTGCTTCTATTAATTCTTTTACTTTTTTATAAGTATTTTCATTAATTACCAAATAAGCTTTTAGTTCTTTAGCTAAATTTTGCAAACGAGAAGCAATATTAGTAGAATCTCCTAAGGCGGCGTATTGTTTATAATTTTTCGAGCCCACTAATCCGTAAGCAATTTTTCCAGTAGCAATTCCTATTCCTATTTCAAAATTTAATTTTCTTTCTTCATCATGAGTTTCTTTTATTTTCTTTAATTCTTCCTGAATTTCCCAGGCGGCAAGCACCGCTAATTTGGCATGCTGAGGATTTTTAAGCGGAGCGCCAAAAACAATCATTTGCGCATCTCCCTGATAATCAAGAATTGTTCCTTGATATTTTTGGGCAATTTTTGCGGTAATTCCGTGAAATTGATTGATGAAGTTCATTAATTCTAAAGGATTAATTTTTTCCGCTAAACTTACAAAACTTTTAATGTCGGAAAATAAAATACTGGCTTCTATCTGCTCCCCCCCTAATTCTAATTTATCCGAAGAAATGATTATTTTTTCAAGCATCGATTTAGGGATAAATTGAGAAAAAATTTTTTTCAAGCGCAGGCTTTCGTATAAAGCGGTAATTAAACTAAAGATAACTAATAAAAAAATTCCCTGGCTTATATTTATCCAAATTCTTTGAGTTAAAAATAATTTAAAAGAGATAAAACTAAAAAATAAGATTTCAGCTAAAATTAACATCCAGGATGATAAAAGCGAGAATCTCAATAAAATGAAATAAGCTAAAATTATTAGAAAGAAATTTATTAAGTAATTTTTAATAAAAGGCATGCGGTAAATATATTTTTCTTGGAGCAAGGTATTTAAGGCATGAGCGGTAATTTCTCCTCCGGGAGTTTTTCTGTTTATTGGAGTAAAAAAATAATCTGGAATGTCTATTTTAGAATAAATTAAAGCAATTTTATTTTTAACTGAATTTTCAGGGAAATCGCCTTTTAAAATTTTATAATAGGCGATTTTATTAAAATTTAAAGAAGAATAATTAATCAAGAAATCTTTTTGAGGATATAGGGGTATTTTGATTTGCGGCTGATATTTAGTTAAGATGCTTAAAGGGAAAGATTTTAATTTTTTATTTTCAAATTTTTCTAAAAAATAACTTCGGCGCACAACTCCGTCAAGGTCATAAGGATAAAGGGCAAAACCTGTATCCGCTTTGCTTTTCAATAAATCTGAAAAAGGATAGAGAATTTTTAATCTTCCGGCTTCCTCCCTTAAAGCTAAAGTTACTAAAATTACATTTTTAGATTGATTAATACTTTGAATTAATATTTTATCTTCTTTAGATTCCGAAGGCGTAATAAAGCCTATATCAAAAGCAATTACTTTGGTTTTTTTTAAATTTTTAATTACCCGGGCATGCAGGGATCTTTTCCAGGGGAAAAGCCCTAATTTTTTAATTGATTCTTCATCAATGGGGATTAAAATTATATCCTTTGACGGTAAAAAGTTTTTTTGGCTTTTAACTCGAAGGTCATAAAAAATTAATTCCAAGCGTTCTAATTTTTCAGAAATCCAAGCTAAGGGAGAATTAGCTTTTAAAAAAAAACCTAAAAATATAGTAATGAAGAAGATTAAACTTAAGGCTAATTTTCTTTTTTCAATTTTTAAAAGCATTAACGATGAATTTTAGGATTTTTAAGAGGGTATTGATATATTCTTTTTATAACTTTTTCCTGCGCCTTGGGCGGTAAATTTTTTATTTTATGCATCATCTCTTGTTTTATTTCTTGTTTTTTAATTTCAGGGTTTTGAATAGAATGCCGGAACATTCTTTTTAGAGCTTTTTCCTGCTTTCCTCGAGGAAGATTTTTCATCTTGAGCATAAATTCTTGCATTTTATTCTCAAGACTTTCTTTAGGATGCTCCAATTTTTTCTTTAGAATTTTCTCTGACTTTTCTTCGGGCAGATTTTTTATTTTATTTATCATTTCCCGCTTTTTAATCGGGGGCAGGTTTTTTAAACGATGACGCAGAGTTTTTAATTTTTC